>NZ_CALMQR010000055.1:0-165643 GCF_937871995.1 uncultured Citricoccus sp.
GCCGCAATTTCCTCGGCAGTGAGGCGCACGGCAACGACCTGCATTGGCTCAGCCCGCGACCGGGGCGGCCGCGCCCGCGGCGCTTCAATTCCTCGACGTCGTAACCAGCTTCGGCCTCGTCTGCTTACTCCTGGACTTGCTCGTCACTGACCATGAAAAAATCGTATGAAGAGAATAATCCGTGCAATAGAGAAAGCACCCCCCGGCCCACGGCATGAGCGGGCGCCGAGCCACTGAGGCCGAGCCGATTAGGGATCCCCATCCGGGCGCGACCTCCTGTGAACGGGGTCTTAGGCGGGGCGCCGCTTCATCGGGTGTGCTTGGCCAGAGCCTGCCGGAGGGCACCGGTCTGCTGGTCCGTGGGTGCGTCCAGGGTGCCGATGCGGTCTTCGACCCACCGGGAGTATCGCTCGGCCTCATCGAGCAGTCCGGGGATGAACTCGGTCGGGTCCACCAGGACCCGGTCGCCGTTGACGCCGAACACCGCTCCCGCCCGGGCGCGCCGCATCTCCACGTCCACGGGCTGGCCAGGGAACGAGCTCAAGCCCCTGCCGGTCTCCAGGTAGGCCTGGAGGCAGTCGATCAGGGCGAACCACACCCCGGAGACCTCGTCCCACAACGCCGGGTGGATGAGTTCTCGTCCGCGGTAGGACAGGCGCAGCAGTCCCTCGCTGCCATAGGGATGCCTTTTCAATCGCTCGCGCCACAGCCCGGCGGCCCGTCCGGGGTCGGCGTACAAGCTCACCAAGTACCGCTCCGGGTGGCAGACGAAGTTATCCAGGTCCTGCACCGTGTCCGGGAGCAGGATGAACGCCTCGGATTGCAGTGCAGAAAGACGGTTCTTGCTCAACCGCGTTCCTTTCCTCGAAGACGGACTGGCACGAGTCTCGGCGGTTGCCAGCCACCAGGGCCTGTTCGGGCAGACCGCACGCCTGGTACACGCATCCACGCCACGACCGTGGTGAACCACCCATTGTCTCGGTCGAGGATCCTCGAATGAGATGCGGGCCGTCGAGTTCTGGGCTCGAGCACACGGACGGGGACCGTGGTGGTCAGCCCTGAGGGGTGGTCTCGGTCGGCCAGCTTTGCAGATCCGCTTTCTGTTGGAGCAGGTCGGGGTGCTCCCCGAAGTAGTCGATCAGGATGTCGACCGCCTGAATGGTCCGTTGATGACCGGCCGGGTCTATCTGGCCGGTCAACCGCAGCAGGGTGAACCCGGCTGCCGCGACGAAGGTGGCGGCCTCGTACCACTGCTCGCCCTCGGGGTTCTCACCCCACTCGTGCGCTACCGGTACCTCGGCCAGGGCAAGAACATCATCCAGTGTGGCGGTGTCGGTCAGTTCTTCGCACCGCTGCGCGACGGTGAACAGTAAGTCCCATCCTTCGTCGGAACCGAAGGGGGCGAGCTCGTTAGCGGGATCGTCGTAGATCGGTGCCGAGAAGTGCCGCGTGAACGCGGGATGGGCCTTGACCAGTTCGTCGTCCATGGTGTCCTCCGGATGTTGGCAAGTGATTCCCGGCACCCGCGCACTGGGTGAGATGGCGTCCGGCGGGCTAATCTGTGCCTCGGTTCTGAAGGTCGATTGCGGACTGCTCTGCGACGCCTGCTGGTCGGCCGGCCTGCTGGCTTCGGTTCCCCGGTCTGGGGCTCCACAGGCGCTGAGGATCAACCCTAGGGCGGCTGTTCCCACGATGCACCGTATCCATCCGTGTGTGCCTTTTCGCGACATCGCCCGGCGCCCCCGCCTTCCTCTAGGTGACCTGAACCACCTTAGGGGGCATCTGTTGCCGCGGCTGGCACCGGCCCCCCTGAAGACTCGTCAACGGTGCCAATGAAGACCTGTGCCCCACCAGGGATGGTCTACCGATGCGGTCTGAAGATGGCGCCCGTCAACGGGGCAACGGCGAACCACTCGGAGTTATCTCCGTCAGGAACACCTGCAACGTTGTCGGATTTCTCCTGCTCCGCGATCAGAGTCGCTTCTAGCTCTCCGAAGGCAGCGGCGGCTTGAGGATTGAGGCTCGAGCGCGCCCCACGGAACCTGCGCGGCGGGACACCGGGTTCGTAGGAGCTGAACTGGACTTCGTATCCGTCACCCAGTTCATCTGCCACCCGTTGGGCCAGACGGTTGCCTTCCGCGGTGAACTGGCGGGCCAGTTCTGATGACTTCCAGTCTTCGTCGGGCGTCAGTGAGTCGCAGTAGGACTGTTCCCAATCCTCTAGTTCGCGGACCAGCCCTTCACTGAGGCCGGATTCGTCGTACGGTACGGGTCCCCCGAACCACAGAACGGTGTCGGCGTAGTCCGGGAACATCCGCACCACAGGAGGCTGACCCTCGCTGTCGTTCATATTGCGACGCTACTACGAGGGCATTCAAACGAGCTGTGCCTCAAGAGGTGCTCCGGTGACCCCTCTTCGCCTTTCCGCAAGTGGAATCCTGACCGGCACGACGGTGTGCCTAGAAGCGGTTCACCAGTACCGTCCCAGCGAAGGATCCCTAACAGACACAACGTCGACAAATTCGGGGACGAATCAGCCGCGACGCCGCGTTCGACGATTTGGTGACGCCCTGAAGCCTCCCGCCAGTTCTTGCCGGCAGTTCAGTTGGGCGCGCTGCATCTGGCGGACCGCACGAGTGGGATTCGGACGCAACGGGGCATACCTATCCTGAAGGCATGCCCGACCGAATCATGTACGTCCAGCTCAAGACCGGTTATGGCCGCGATCGTGGGCCCGCCTGGATCGGGTGGGTGCGCTTCTCCAAGACCTGGCGGACCGCATACTTCCACGACCGCACCCTTGCACGAGTGACCGGCACGGCTCGGGCCAACGTGGACGGGGATGCGAACTTCTACGACGTGGACACCGACGACCTCTACTGGATCTCCGGGCCAAAGCGGGACCGCACGGACGGGCGCTACTCGACTCAGCAGCCCACGAGCGAGCCCGAGGCGAAGGCCCAGTACGAGGCGTTCCTAGCCGGCGCCCCATTGCCGGGACGTGAAGAAGGGTGAGGTCCTGAACTCCCAGATGAATCCTCCTCGTCATGTGGGCCCACAAGGGGATCCTCGATAGGACCATCCGCAGTTGTCACGCTGCATCTGGCTCATGACCGGTTTCCTTTCGGATGCGGCTTGGGGCCTTGTGCGCTCAGTAGCCTGATGGCATGGATTTTCTGGCGATTCCCCGGCTCACCGGACCCTTGGCGACCCTGGAGCCGTTGGCTTCCGAGCATGCCGAAGAATTGGCGGAGGCCGTAGCAGAGGGTGACCTCTACAAGGTTTGGTACACCCGGCTACCTTCACCGGATCGCATGAGCGCGGAGATCGACAAGCGACTGACCAACCACGCCGCCGGCCAGATCGTGCCGTGGACCATCCGTGATGCACACGGGCGGGCGGTGGGAATGACGACGTTCCTGAACATCCGACCGGACCACCGGCGTCTGGAGATCGGTTCCACCTGGATCGCCCCCAGCGTCCAGGGCACCGGGGTCAACACGCAGGTGAAACTGTTGCAGCTCGCCCACGCCTTCGAGGCTCTGGAGTGCATCGCCGTGGAGTTCCGCACGCATTGGCACAATCATCGCTCCCGGGCTGCCGTGGCCGCATTGGGAGCCAAGCAGGATGGCGTGCTGCGCAATCACGACCTGTGGCGCGACGGGACCATGCGCGACGTGGTGGTGTTCTCGATCATCGAGTCCGAGTGGTCCACCGTGCGGCTGTCGTTGACGGAGAAGCTGGGCACTCGATACCCAACGCCGTCGGAATGACCTGCAGCGACGCTCAGGCCCCCGGGAGCAATGGACCACCAGAGCACTCGCTACGGCCAGGCCCTGAACGCGGAACTGGGATCACTGCTCATACCGTCCCACACGACGAACCCCCACCGGACGCCCGGGCGGTTGGCGTGGATCGACGTCGGACCCCTCGGCCAGCGTCCCGTAGGACCCGACCGGTGAACCGTTCAGATGACGCGGGGCCGTATGCGAACATCCCGCATGGGCGCGAGCCCAACCGCACTTTCGCGGGGCGGACTCTGTCAAGGCCCCACGAGAGGGCTGCCGCCATGAACCGGTCTCACGTACTCGGGATCGCCCGCCATGCCCGAGACCTGTCGTGGGCCCGGTGGCGCCCCCTCACCCGGTGGATCACTGGTCCTACTCGTCGTGTGTGATGGTTTCGCGGGACGGGGCGGCAGGAGCCCCCGGGCTGACGGCGGCCGGGTGGTCCCCGTCGGCACCTGACGCTCCGGACGGGTTGTCCTGGTACGGCCGCAGCCCGAAGGCAGCGAAGGCCGCCGCCAGGACGACCACCGCCACGCCGATGTAGAGCTGCGTGGGCGACCAGCCGGCGTCGAGCAGGAAACCGACGGTGATCGGCGCCAGGATGGCACCGGCCCGGCCCACGCCGATGGCGAAGCCCACGCCCGTGGTGCGCAACTGCGGGCCGTAGACCTGCGGGGCCACGGTGTAGAGGCCCGCGAGGCAACCGTTGATCAGCATGCCCACGAGGACGCCGCTGGAGAAGGCGACCAGCGGGATGGAGGTGGTGGTGATGAACAGCACCAGGGTGAGGGCCGAGAGCACGGTGAACACGACCAGGGTGAGCCGGGGGTTCCACCTGGTGGTCAGGACACCGTAGAGCAGGGACCCGAAGGTGCCGCCCAGGGTCAGCATGATCCCGCCGATGATGCCCTGCTGTTCGGACATGCCGGTCTCGACGAGCAGTTTGGGGGTCCAGGAGTTGGCGAAGTAGAAGCCGAACATGATGAGGAAGAACGCAACCCACAGCAGGACCGTTGACGTCCGGTAGCGCCGGTCCAGCAGTCCGGTGGGGCCGTTGCCGCGGTGCGAGGCCTCCGCTGCGGTCCCCAGTCCGAAGGAACCGGTCTGTCCGGTACGGCGGGCGATGCGGTCCAGCTTCGCCTGGGCGTTGGCGGGCTGCCTGGACCGCAGGAAGTCCACCGACTCGGGGACGAAGGCCAGCACCAGCAGCACGGCGACGACGGTGAGCACGGCTCCGACGAAGAACACGCTGCGCCAGCCGAAGGCGGGGATCAGCTGGGTGGCGCCCATGCCACCGAGGGTGGCACCCACCCCGTAGCCGGCGGTGAAGATGCTGACGGCCATGCCGCGGTGACGCCGGTTCGAGTACTCGCTGACGATCACGGTGACCGTGGCCAGGATGCCGCCGATGCCCAGCCCGGTGATGACACGCCAGGCGCCGAGTTCCACGGCCGATCCGGCCGTGGCCGAGAGGCCCAGACCGAGGGCGTTGACGGCCAGGGCGGAGATCAGCAGTCGCTGCCGGCCGAATCGGTCGGCCAGGGGACCCACCACGAGGGAACCCACGGCCATGCCGATGAGTCCGGTGCTCAGCAGGGTGCCGAGTTCCCCGCCGCTGAGGCCGAATTCCTCGGTGACGGAGGTCGCCGTGAACGCCATGGCCAGGACGTCGTAGCCGTCGAGGGCGTTGAGGAAGGTGGCGACGGCGACGAGCAACCACTGGTAGGCGGACATGGGACTGGTCTCGATGGCCTGCTTGAGGTCCCGCCGGGGGACCGCGGTGGTGGCCTCCTGGGGTTGGGTGGCCGGCGTGTGGGGGGTCTGGGACTCCACGGGTGTTCCTTGTCTGGGTCTGGGGCCGGGCCCGGTGTGGGCCCGGCCGCTTCGGCGACGGGAGTTGTAGGGGATCGTCGACGCTCAGGTGACGTCGATGGTCAGCACGGCGGGGCCGGCAGCACGAGCGGTACCGCCGCAGGCGACCCGCGAGACGCAGGGGCATAGGGTCTTGGTGGCGTCCTTCTGGCGGTCCGAGTGGAAGACGTCCCGGTGGTCAGCCTGTCCCTGGACGTCGAGGACCTTGACCTGGCAGATCCCGCACTCTCCCTTGCGGCAGTCGGACATCATCTCCACGCCGTCCCGTTCCAGGGCCTCCAGGAGGGACTCGCCCGGACCGACGACCGTCTCCACGTCCAGGCGGGGGATGCGGACTCGGAACGGCTCGGGGTCGAACCAGCCGCTGTTGCCGAAGGTCTCGTACCGCAGGTTGGTCTGGTCGAGGTCGGTGGCGGCCCAGGCCCGGCGGACCGCGTCCATGAGGCGGATGGGACCGCACATGTAGAGCTCGGTGCCGTGGCCGATCCCCTGGACCAGGGCCTGGACGTCGAACCGTCCGTCGGTGTCGTCGGTGTGGAGGGTGATGCGGTCCCCGTGCTCGGCGACCAGGTCCTCGGCATAGGCCATGGCCTCGTGGGTGCGTCCCACGTAGACCACGCGGTAGTCGGCCTTGACCCGCTTCAGGACCCGGGCCATGTCCACCAGGGCCGTGATGCCGATGCCGCCGGCGAGCAGCACGTAACGCTGCGCGCCGATCCGCAGCGGGAAGTCCTGCTGGGGGGTGGTGATCCGCAGCCGGTCGCCGGCGGTGAGGGTGTGCATGAATGTCGAGCCGCCGCGGGAGGTGGGCGTGTGGAAGACGCTGAGCGAGAGCTCGGAGCCGTCCTGGGTGGCGTCCACCACCGAGTACGACCGCTGGTGCTCGGTGCCGTCGATCCTCACGCGCACGTCGACGTGCTCACCGGGCCGGACGGCCTGTGGCCGTACGGGGCGCAGGGTGATGCGACGGATGCGGTCGGCCACCTCGGTGGCGGCGACGACGACGGAGTCCTGCCAGGAGCTCGCGGGGGCGTGGCCCATGATCAGCGACCCCGCCCCTGGGCGGGGACGCCGGTGACCGACGTCGGGGACTTTCCGGCCGGGGCCGCGGTGGGGCGGCCCTCGGCGGCCAGGGCCTTCTCGATGATCCGGCGGACCCACATGCCGCCGGAGTCGATGTTGAGGCTGTAGAACTCATAGTCCGGGTTGGCGTCGATGGCCTCCTGCTGGGCCTTGAGCATGGCCTCGTCCTCACCGAAGACCCCGTGCACGCCGTCACGCAGCTGGGTGGTGATCAGTTGGCTGTCCAGGCGGTAGTTGCGCATGAAGGCCCAGAAGTAGTGCGAGGACCGGTCCGTCCTGGGCGTGATGGTGTTCATGACGAAACCGTTCACCCCCTGGGAGCGGTCGCCCTGGGGCGCACCGGTGCCTGCCTTGGCCACGCCCACGTCGATGCGGATGGTGGCCGGGTATTCGTAGTGGATGATCTGCCAGCGGTCGACCTTGCCCTCGAAACCGGGGAACTTGTCCCGCATGTTCTTCAGCCAGAACGGCGGGGCGTCGATGCCGTACATCCAGCGGGTGACCGTGACGGTGCGGTCGGAGTGGGTGACCTCGAAGTCGGACTCGCTCAGCTCCTCCTGGCCGATGGAGCCGGCGTGGACGAACTCCTCATGGGTGAGGTCCATCAGGTTGTCCAGGATCAACTGGTAATTGCAGTCGGCCTCGATCACCAGTCCGTCCCCGGCCCAGTCGGGGCTGTCCATCTGGAACATGTCCGGGACGAGGTCCGGATCGGCCCGGGTGGGATCACCCAGCCACACCCAGACGTAGCGATAGCGCTCGACCACCGGGAAGGACGGCACCACGGCAGAGGGATTCACGGTCTCCTGGGCCGGCATCTTGGTGCAGCGACCGGCCGAGTTGTACTCCAGCCCGTGGTACGGGCACTGGATCCCGTCGCGGCCGACGAGCCTGCCCTGGGACAGCGGCGCGAGGCGGTGCCAGCACGCGTCGGCCAGGGCCACGGCCTTGCCGTCCTGGGTGCGGTAGAGGGCCAGGGGCCGCTTGGCGATGGTGCGGGCCAGGATTCCCTTCGAGGTGACCTCGTGGTCCCACGCGGCAACGTACCAGGCGTTGAGCGGGTGGTTGAAGATCGTGGCCGAGGTGGTGGCCCCCTCGGTGTTGGCAGCCCCGGTGGGCGCCAGCGGTGTGGGGGCGTGAGCGGGGGCCTGGACGGTGGTGGTCATGGTGACTCCTAGCGGATGGTGCCCGGCAAGGGGGCGGTGCCTGCCGACGAGCAATAACTCTGTCCTGAGTTATTTTGACGGGCGCACTCACTCAGGGCTGAGTTATTTGGTAATGTGGATCACCATAAGGGGTGGTGCCGGAGTTTTCCAAGTGCGCCACATCACGAGGAGGTTGTCCGGCGATGAGTCTCCGCCATGCACTGCTGGCCCTGCTGTCCGCGGGCCCGTTGACCGGCTATGACGCCAGCCGTCAGTTCGGCTCCTCGGTGGGTCACGTGTGGCACGCCCTGGATTCGCAGATCTACCCGGAGCTGCGCAAGATGCAGGCCGAGGGGTTGCTGACCGCACGCCAGGTCCCGTGGGGGACCAAGGGGGCCACGAAGACGGAGTACTCCGTGTCCCCGGAGGGTTACGAGGCACTGAGGGCCTGGCAGCGGGAACCGCTGGCCTACGTTCCGGTCCGCAACCCGGCTCGACTCAAGGCCGCCTACTTCGAGTGGGCGGACCCGGGGGACGCCCGGCGGCAGCTGGAGTCCCACATCGCCCACTTCGAGCACCAACGGGATCTGGCCCAGCAGGTGATCGATGAGATCCGCAGTGAGAGCCAGCCCACCCTCCAGCGCCGGCTGTCCACCACGGCTCCGCAGCAGCGGGAGCGCATCATGCGGTTCAAGGAGTTCGCGCACGGGGGGACGGTGGACCAGGCCGAACAGGAGATCGCCTGGGCCCGCCGCGGACTGGCGCTGCTGAACGAGCTCGGCGACCTCGGATGAGGGTCGGGCGGCACCGCGGACCAGGTCCTCCACCACGGCCCGCGGCCGTTGCCCACGGTGCCCCGCAGCGGGAGAATTGCCGTGCGGAGGGCCCGAACACCAGGACACAGCCATGAACGCCAACACAGCCTTCGACCTGGCCGGTTTCACCCGGGCCACGGAGGAACGCAACGCCGAGACCCTGCTGGGGTCCTATGCCGACGACGCCGAGGTGACCATCGTCGACCGGAACCATCCACCGAGGTCGCCACAGGTCCTCACGGGGAAGGACCAGATCCGTCCCTGGCTGGAGGACACCTACTCCCGGGACATGACCCATCGGGTGGTCGACCCGGTGGTCGGCGAGGACCGGGTCGCCCTGACGACCCTGTGCCGCTACCCGGACGGGACCACCGTGTGGTGCGCCTGCACGGCGGACATCGCGGCGGGACTGATCACCCGGCAGAACGTGGTGCAGGTCTGGGACGAGTGATCGTGGACGGGCCATGTCCCATCCACGCTCACGACCCCGGGAGCCCACCCCGGGACCACGAGGCCGCCAGACGCCTACACGTGCAGGCGCTTGGCGAGCTCGTGGCGCACCTCCGCGCCCCGGGCCACCTGCACCACCACCAGGGCGCAGATGCTGAGCGCCCCGCAGACCACCGAGGGCACCGGGTTGGTCACCCAGCCGAGGCCCAGGAACACCAGGGGGGCCAGGCCCAGCAGGACGGTCAGCCCGCTGTAGAGGATGTGCTCGCCCACCTCGGTCCGCATGACCCGCACCGTGATCAGCACGGCGATGATGGCCGACGCGCACAGGGCCGGCACCGCGTAGGCCAGGGACCAGCCGTTCCACCCGCTGAGGTAGTCCCAGTACCCGCAGACCAGGCCGATCAGGACCACGAGGTACACGGTGCCCTTGGCGACGTTGCGCCGCTTGCGCACGGCCATCAGCACCACCAGCCACATGGCGGTCAGGCCCAGCCAGACGGACCGCACGAGCCCGATGTCCGCGGCCGCCCCGAACAGCAGCTGGGCCAGGAAGGACGCCAGGATCACGGCCACGGAGGTGAGGAACAGGGCCTTCCACACCCGGCGGCGGGAGAAGTTCAGGGGCACCGCCGGCAGCGGGCTCGGCGCCGCCTCGCCGGCCACCGGAGCCGCACACAGCGGACACCGCGTCCAGTGGCCCTCCACGTCCACGGCACACTGCGCGCAGCGCCTCACGGTTCCCCCTCCGCGAGCTCGTCCTCGGTCACCCGGGCCGCGGCGACCGTCACGTCGACCCCGCGCGCGGTCAGCATGCGGGCGAAGTCCCTGACGTGCGCGGTCTCCGTGAACGGCGAGGTGAAGGTGATCGTGAGCAGGCCGGCGTGGGAGATCGCGCAGAACTGCGGGCGGACCGCGGTGACGTGGAACAGGATGCGCCCCACGTGGGAGGCTGCCGGCTCCGGCAGGCTCACGCGGCCCAGGTTCGAGACCGCGACGCTCAGTCCCCGGTTGGTGCCCCCGTTGACCAGCTTCAGGATCAGGTCCTTCAGGGGGCGCGGGAGGATCCTCAGCACGGGCGTCCGCTCGAAGCGGATGAACCGTCGCAGCTTCCTCTCCAGGGCCTCGGGGGAGGCCTTGGGCCGGAACTGGCCGTCGAGCTGCCGGCTGACGGAGCCGACGTCGTCCGGGCCCTCGCCGTAGGTGTGGTCCACCCGGACGGTCGCGAAGAAGTTCCGCGCCGAGGTCGAGGGGAAGAACTGCCGCAGGTTCACCGGCACCGACGCCGCCAGGGTCCGGGCCGCACCCAGCCCACCGGAGGAGCGGCGCAGGGACTCGAAGAACACGGCGATCAGGTACATCGTGAGCGAGACCCCCTCGGCGCGGGCCAGTGCCAGCACCCCCTGGGCGGGCATCGTGAGCTCGACGGCACGGGTGCGGTTGTCCGGGGTGCGGGTACCCGCGGCCCGGTAGACCTTCGTCCGGGGCCTGCTGTGCCGCGCGCCGGTTCCCCGCAGCGCCGCGCCCGACGACGGGGTGCCGGCGGCCGCTGTCAGGGTGGCCGGAGCGGCCTCGCGGCGGAATGCGGACCCGGTGGCCGTCGATCCCTGCCGACGGCGCCGCAGGAAGTAGTGCCGGAAGCTGTCGCCGCTCAGGGCGTGCGTCGGCGCCGACGCGTCGCCACCGGGCGGGACGACCGGGGCGACCGGGTCAGCGAGGCCGGGGCCGGTCCCGGAGCCGAGGGGTTCGCGAGCGCCTGCGGCCGGGCGCACCGGATCCGGATAGCGCAGGCGGTGGTAGGCGGTCAGCAGGTCGGTCAGGAACCAGAGCGCCCCGGTGCCGTCGGACAGGGCGTGGAAGACCTCGAGGATGATCCGGCGGCGATGGTGCACCACGCGGAACAGCAGGTTCCGCCGGTCCGACTGGTAGAGCGGGGCGCAGGTGTACTGGTCCTCCGCGGTGACGACGGGACGCAGGTCGCTGTCCTGGAGGTAGTACCAGAACACGCCGCGGCGCAGCACCGCATGGTAGAGCGGGTAGCGGTCGAACGTGGTGTCCAGGGCCGCCTGCAACAGGTGCGGGTCCACGTCGTGGTCCGTCTCGGCGCTCAGGCGGAACACCTTGGGATCGGCGTCGGTCCGGGCGGCGAGGAAGATGTTGGAGGCGTTGTCCAGTCGCACCCAGGTCCGGCGGGTCACGAGGGCTCCCGCGGGCGCTGGCGTCCGCCATCGGCCGGCTCGTCCTCGAGGAACGCGTCGATCACCTCGTAGGCCTCTCGCAGGTACCGGGAGAACCGCGGCAGGACGATGAACCCGTGCAGCGCCCCGTCCACCCGGTGGACGCGCACCGCATTCCCGGCCTCCTCGAGCGCATGGCCGTAGGCCTCGCCCTCGTCGCACAGCAGGTCCCGTTCGGCCGTGATCACTAGCGTCCTGGGTTGTCCGGACAGGTCGGTCGCCATCAGCGGGGCGACCCGCGGGTCGCGACGTTGTCCCGGATCGGGGACGTAGAGCTCGAAGTAGTCCTCGACCTCGGTGTTGGTGAGCCGGTAACCCTCCCCGTGGTGGTGCACCGAGGCGAACGGCGAGGTCTGGGGATCGTGGTCCCAGTGGGTCACCGGGTAGAGGAGGATCTGGCGGTCCGCGCCCCGCTGACCACGCTCCTTCAGCAGCAGGGAGACGGCTGCCACCAGGTTGCCCCCGGCCGAGTCACCCACCAGGACGATCTTGCCGGCATTCTCGATGCCCGCCCTGTGCGGGTCCCGCAGCAGGGCGTTGGCCACGCGGTAGCAGTCCTCCAGCCCCGCCGGGAAGGGGTGCTCCGGTGCCAGCCTGTAGTCCACGGAGGCCACCACGCACCCGGTGAGATCGGCCATCGTGGTGCAGGCCGAGGTGTAGCTGACGATGTCACCGGTGACCCAGCCACCGCCGTGGAAGAAGAGCAGGACGTCGTCGCGCCGCCGTTCCCTGGGCTGGAAGATCCGGACCGGGATCGGCGCGCCGCCGTCGGTGAACGACTCCTGCCGGTACGGGGTCCGGTGCCGTGGGGCCGTCAGCGTCGCGAGGCGGCGCTGGACGCGTCGGACCTTCCCGTAGTCCTCACGCATGTTGAGCCGCGGTGCTGCGAACAGGCCCAGCACTGCGCGGGAGAGTCGGTTCACGGACGGGCGGAGTGGTCGGGGGCAGAGGGTTCCATGTACCCAGCGTAGAGGCCCACCTCGGGGTGGCAGGCGGCACCGCGCCCGCCCTCGGGTCGGCGCCCGATCGACACCCACCCGGGGCATCGTGCCCGCTGCGGGTGTGGAGGGCAATGTTTGTAACAGAAAACTGTTGACTAGGTCACACATCTGAAATACGGTTCTGCCGATACTGATATATCAGTCCCCTCGACGAAAGGCCCGGTCCTCCCATGACCGCACCACCCGCCTCAAGCACCCATCTGGCCAGCGTGGAGAGGACCAGCGCGCTGCGGGTCATCACCTACGCCGGGGCGATCATCGCCTTCCTCATCGGTTCGGGCTTCGCCACCGGCCAGGAGATCCTGCAGTACTTCACGTCCTACGGGTACTGGGGCATCTTCGGCACGGGGTTGCTCGTCCTGGTGCTGATCACCTACGTGTGCGTCGAGTTCTTCGTGGTCGGCCAGGCGAGGGCGTTCGACCGGCCCTCACGGATCTTCCACTACTACTGCGGGCGCTACCTGGGCACCTTCTTCGACTACTTCTCCATCCTGTTCGTGTTCCTGTCCTTCACCGTGATGGTCGCCGGTGCCGGCGCGGTGTTCGAGGAGCACTACGGGATGTCCAAGTTCGTCGGGGGGATCGGCCTGGCCGCAGCCGTGGGCATCACGGTCTGGTTCGGACTGAAGAGCCTGGTGGACGTCATCGGCAAGGTCGGGCCGTTGATCGTGGTGATCGCCGTCGCCCTCGGCATCCTCGGCGTCCTCCGCAACCCGGAGGGGATCGTCAGCGGAGCGGCCATCCTCCCGGAACTGGACCTGACCCAGGCCTCCACCAACTGGTTCATGGCCGGTCTGTCCTACGTGGGCTTCTGCATGCTGTGGCTCGCGGCCTTCCTGACCGCGCTGGGCAAGACCGCCCGCACCCGGCGGGAGGCCGCCAGCGGGGGAGTCCTCGGCGGCGTGGTCTTCTCCGTGGCCTGCATCGTCGTCGGCCTCGGCCTGCTGGCGAACATCGAGATGGTCGCCGGCACCCAGATCCCGATGCTCGTCCTGGCCTCCGACGCCGCCCCCTGGCTGGCCGCGGGCTTCGCCGTGATCATCCTGGCCGGCATCTACACCACGGCGGTGCCCCTGCTGTGGACGGTCTCCTCCCGGTTCTTCACGGACAAGACCCGCCCCTACAAGTTCCTCACCCTCGGCCTGGCCGCCCTCGGCACGATCATCGGCCTGATCCTGCCGTTCGACCAGATGGTCAACATCGTCTACGTGATCAACGGCTACGTGGGCATCCTGCTGTTGGTGCTCATGATCGTCAGGACGCTGACGCGGACGGTCCGGCGCCAGGCCCCCTAGCCCGTGGGGTCCTGACCGGCCACTCCGTGACTCCCTGCCCGGCCGGGGATACAGTGGACCAGGAGTCCCGATGGCTGAGAACGGCACCACCCTGCTGACGGCGGCCCGGGCGTCATTCGCCCGCGGTGAGTGGGACAGCGCCCACCGCGACTTCGCCCGGGCCCGTTCGCTGGGGGAGCTGCCCACGGAGGACCTGGACCGGTACAGCAGCACGTTGTGGTGGGTCGGGGAGGTCAGGGAGTCGGTCTCCCTCTCCGAGGAGGTCTACCACCGCTACGAGGACGACGGCGCCCCCCTCGCGGCCGCCATGAAGGCGCTGAACCTGGGACTGCTGTGGTTCATCCGCGGCGACCTCGTGATCTCCTCCGGCTGGGCCAGCCGCGTCCGGCGCCTCCTCAAGGACCTCCCGGACTGCGTGGAGCACGGGTACCTGCTGTACCTGGACGCGTCCGTGGACCTGGACTACGGGGACCTGCGGCCCACCCGGGAGACAGCGGCCAGGCTGGACGACCTGGGCCGGCGGTTGCGGGCTCCGCAACTGACCTCGTTCAGCCTGGTCCTGTCCGGCCTGGCCGACATCCGCGACGGTGCGACCGCCCGGGGCTTCGCGCAACTGGACGAGGCCATGCTGCCGGTGCTGGCGGGGCAGCTGCCGCCGGAGTGGGCCGGGGACATCTACTGCACGGTGATCCACGCCTGCCACGCCCTGGCCGACCTGCCGCGCATGCGCGCCTGGACCCAGGCCACCGAACAGTGGTGCCACCAGTTCCGGGGCGAGGTCGTCTACTCCGGCATCTGCCGCATCCACCGGCTCCAGCTGCAGTGCGTCGAGGGCCACTGGGACCAGGCGGAGGAGGCCATCGAACGCAGCGGCACCGAACTCATCGGCCGCAACAACTGGGTCGCCGCGGAGGCCTTCTACCAGCTCGGCGAGATCCGCCGGCTCCGCGGTGACACTGCCGCCGCGCGGGCGGCCTACGACCAGTCCCGGCGCCTCGGCACCGATCCTCAACCGGGGGAGGCACTGCTCCTGCACGCCGAGGGCAGGTCCGAGGACGCCTGGGCCGCTCTGTGCGCGGCACTGGCCGGACGGGACCGGCTGGCCGGGGCAGGGCTGCTGGGCGCCGGCGTGGAGGTGGCCCTGTCCCTGGGACGGGTGCAGGAGGCCGAGCACCTGTGCTCGGAACTGGAGTCCACGGCCACGGACTTCGGCACCCCCGGGTTCCGGGCCTGGGCGGCCCACGCGCGGGCGCTGGTGCTGGTGACGGGTCAACGGTATGCCGAGGCCCTGCCCGTGGTGCGCCGGGCGGCCGCCGAATACCGTGCCCTGGGGGCCCGGCACGAGACCGCCCGGATGCACGAGCTCCTGGCCCGGGCCCACCGCGGGCTCGGCGCGAGCGGGGCGGCGGCCGCCGACCTGGCCCAGGCGCTGGCCCTCTACAGCGGCCTCGGCGCGCGTCCGGACGTCCGGAGGCTGGGGGGTGGTCAGCTGCCCGGCGGGCTCACCGGGCGCGAGGCCGACGTCCTGGCGCTCGTGGCAGACGGAGCCAGCAACCGCGCGGTAGCCGAGGCCCTGTTCATCAGCCAGAAGACGGTCGGCCGGCACCTGGCCAACATCTTCACCAAGATCGGGGTGGGCTCCCGCACCGCGGCCGCCGCGTGGGCGCACGAACACGGGCTGCATCGAATGCCCCATGCCGGCGGCGGGACCATGGGTACTCCGCCCGATGTCACGACGGGGCGCCGCTCCTAGCGTTGACGGTGCCAGGGAACACTGGCACCACCCACGAAGGAGAGACCAGTGACCACGCAACTCTCGTCCCACCAGACCGACGCCGGGACCGCGTCAGCACCCCCGGTGCCGGAGGCCGACCCCGCCGCCGTGGCCGCCTTCGCGGAACGCTGCGTCGGCTTCATGAACCAGGGGGCCATCGCCCTGCTCATCAGCGTCGGGCACCAGGCCGGGCTCTTCGAGCTGATGGTGCGCCACCCGGGATCCACCAGCCAGCAGCTGGCGGACACGGGACACCTCGACGAACGCTACGTCCGGGAATGGCTGGCGGGCATGGTGACGGCCGGCATCGTCCGCTACCACCCGGACACCCGCACCCACGTGCTGCCACCGGAGCACGCCGCCGTCCTCACCGAGTCCGCCGGCCCGGACAACATGGCCCATCTCATGCAGTACATCGGGGTGATGGGACGGGTGGAGCAGCCGATCGTGGAGCGGTTCCACCACGGTGGCGGGCTGTCCTATGCGGACTACCCGGACTTCCACCGCATCATGGCCCAGGAGAGCGCCGCGGTGAACGACGCCTCCCTCATCGACGGGATCCTGCCACTCGTCGAGGGCCTGCCGGAGCGACTGGAGGCCGGGATCGACGTGGCCGACATCGGATGCGGTTCCGGCCACGCCATCAACCTCATGGCGGCCGCCTATCCGGGCAGCCGGTTCACCGGATACGACTTCTCCGCGGACGCCATCGCCACGGCCCGCCGGGAGGCGGCCGAGTGGGGCCTGGACAATGCCCGGTTCGAGGTCCTCGACGTCGCCGCGCTGGACGTGGCGGAGGGATTCGACGCCATCACGGCCTTCGACGCGATCCACGACCAGGCCCATCCCGCCCGGGTGCTGGGCAACATCCACCGGGCCCTCCGGCCGGGTGGCGTGTTCCTGATGGTGGACATCAGGGCCGAGAGCCAGGTGGAGGACAACCTCAGCCTGCCCTGGGCCAGCTACCTCTACGCGATCTCGATGTTCCACTGCATGAGCGTCTCCCTCGGCCTCGGTGGTGACGGGCTGGGCACGGTGTGGGGCCGGCAGGTGGCGGAGCGGATGGTGTCCGAGGCGGGCTTCACCACCGTCGAGGCCAAGGACATCGCGACCGACCCGTTCAACACCTACTACGTCGCGTCGAAGGACTGAGCACGCCGACCCCCAGGGGGCCGGGCCGGCTGGGCCCGGCCCCCGATGACGCGTCAGGACTGCCCGGGCCACCGGGCTCCGGAGTATCCCGGGCCCTCCTGCGGCCGGTGAGTCCTTGAGTGCCCGGACCGGTGATCCGAGCATGGAGGGACGGCCGGCACACGCCCGTCGCCGGCGAACGGAGGAGCCTGTCATGTCACGGTGCTGCGCGAGGTCCTCCGATGGCTGAGACCGTCCCGCGGATGCGGGAGGACGCCCCGAGCATCGAGTCACGGCGTGCGCGCGGTGAACGTGCCCGGCGGGCCGTTCCGCACGAGGCGCACGCCGAGCTGCCCGTCCGGCCGGCCGGCGTCGACCCCGTGGCGCTGCTGGAACGGCAGGCTGCCGGTGACATTCCCGGGCTGGTGCCCGTGCGCTACGGGCGGATGCTGGTCTCGCCGTTCACCTTCTACCGCGGCGCCGCCGTGATCATGAGCGATGACCTGGGGTCCGTGCCGAACACCGGGCTGCACGCCCAGCTGTGCGGGGACGCGCACGTGGGCAACTTCGGGCTGTTCGCCTCGTTCGAGCGGCGGCTGGTCTTCGACGTCAACGACTTCGACGAGACCTACCCCGGGCCCTTCGAGTGGGACCTCAAGCGCCTGGCCGCCAGCATCGAGGCCGCGGGCCGGGACAACGGCTTCGACCCCTCGGTGTGCCGACGCGCGGTGGCGGCGATGTCCAAGTCCTACCGCAAGGCCATGCGCGGCTTCACCGGTATGGGGGAGATCGACCTCTGGTACGCGCGACTGGACGTGGTCGCCTCCCTGGACGAGTTGCGCCGCGTCCTGGACGAGGCCGCCATGCGGCGCGTGGACCGGGCTGTGTGCAAGTCCCTGTCCCGGGACCGGTGGCAGGCCGCCCGGAAGACCACCGAGGTGGTGGACGGCCACCTGCGGTTCCGTCTCGATCCCCCGCTGCTCGTGCCCCTCGACCAGGTGTACCCCGGAGGGGACGCCGCCCTGCGCCGCGCCACGCTGCTGGAGATGATGGCGGACTACGCCCAGACCCTCGGGCCCGCCGTGCGCCACATGCTCCGGCAGTACACGCTCACCGACGTCGCCCGGAAGGTGGTGGGCGTCGGCAGCGTGGGCAGGCGGGCCTGGGTGTACCTCCTGGAGGGGGCCGGCGGGATGGACCCCCTGGTCCTGCAGTCCAAGGAGGCCCGGGCATCTGTGCTGGAGCACGGCCTGGCGCTCGCCGCCGACCGGGGGGTCACGGTCGGAGCCGCGGACGAGGCCGGCATCGACATGGTGCCCGGCCACGCCTCCCAGGGGCAGCGGGTCGTGACCGGCCAGCGCATCATGCAGGCCACCGGCGACCTGCTGCTCGGCTGGAAACGGGCCCGGGTGAACGACACCGTGCGCGACTACTACGTCCGCCAGCTGCGGGACTGGAAGGGCCAGTTCGAGATCGAGGATTTCGCCCCCGACAGCCTGGAGGTCTACGGCCGGTACTGTGCCTGGATCCTGGCCCGATCCCACGCCCGGTCCGGGGACCGGTTCGCGATCGACGCCTACCTGCGCAAGGGCCGGGGCTTCGACGAGGCGCTCGCCGACTTCGCCGCCCGGTATGCCGACCGCAACGAGCAGGACCATGCCGCCCTGGAGCAGGCCGCACGCGGGGGACGGGTCGCGATCGCCCGCGACGTGTAGGGCCGGACGGTCCCTCGGCGGGGGCGAGCGGCCGGTGGCGGTGCGGCCGGGGACGGGGGAGTGAGGAGGACACCTCCGCCCCGGCCGGCCCGTGGCGCCCGGCAGTACGGTGGGTACGGACCAGACGGGCCAGAGCGCCCTCCGACGATCAGGAGCAGAGGCATCACACGCCATGAAGGCCGCATTCATGTACGGCGCGGGAGACGTCCGCGTCGAGACCGTTGACGACCCCACCCTCCGGGAACCGACCGACGCGATCATCCGGACCGTGCGCTCCTGCGTGTGCGGTTCGGACCTGCACCCCTTCCGCACCATGCCCGCGGCGCAGACCGGGAGCCCGATGGGCCACGAGGCCATCGGCATCGTGGAGGAGACCGGCGCGGAGGTCACCACCCTCACGCCCGGTGACCTGGTGATCTCCTCCTTCACCTACCAGGACAACACCTGCGTGCACTGCCGCGAGGGCTTCCACGTCTCCTGCCTGCACGGCGGCTTCTTCGGCGGCCAGGGTATCGGGCTGCAGGCCGAGTACGTGCGGGTCCCGCAGGCCGACGGGACCCTGGTGGTGGTGCCCGGCGTCGACGAGACCGGCAACGGCTCCGAGGACCTGCTCGCGAGCCTGCTGAGCCTCTCCGACGTGTACCTCACCGGATACCACGCCGCCCACATGGGGCGGGTCGGCCGCGGCACGACCGTCACCGTCGTCGGGGACGGCGCCGTCGGGCTCTCCGCGGTCCTGGCCTCCCGGCAACTCGGCGCCGAGCGGATCATCCTGATGGGCCGTCACGCCGCGCGGACCGACCTGGGGCGGGAGTTCGGCGCGACCGACGTCGTCAGCGAACGCGGACCGGAGGGCATCGACCGGGTCCGGGACCTGACGTCCGGGGAGGGCACCCACGTGGTGATCGAGGCCGTGGGGCACCTGCCGGCGCACGAACAGGCCGTGGGCGCGGTCCGCCCGGGCGGGACCATCTCGCGCGTGGGCGTGCCGCAATTCGCGGAGGCACCCCTGGGCGGGCGGTTGTTCCGGAACAGCATCACGGTCACCGGTGGGACGGCGCCGGTGCGGGCCTACATCGAGCGGGCACTGCCCGGGGTGCTCTCGGGAGAGATCACCCCGGGCAGGGTCTTCGACCGCTCCCTGCCCCTGGACCAGACCCCCGAGGCCTACGCGGCCATGGACGCCCGCGAGGCACTCAAGGTGATGCTGGTGCCGTGATCACGCCTCGCCCGGCGTCAGCTGGCGAGTGCCAGGGTCCTCACGTGGGCGACGTGCTCCTCCACGGCAGAGCGCAGGATCGCCAGGCCGCGCTCGAGGACCTCGTCGTCCGTGGTCAGGGGCGCCATGACCTTGATGACCTCGTCGTGCGGACCGGCGGCCTCGATCAGCAGGCCGTTCTGCACGCAGGTGCGCCGAATGGTCGCCGAGGTCTGCTCGTCGAGGACGTCCAGGCCCTGCATCATCCCCCGTCCCTTGACCCGGGACCCGGGGATCAGCTTCGAGAGGTCCAGCAGGCACTCGCGGACCCTGGCCGAACGGCGGCTGACGGTCTCGGCGAAGTCGGCCGTGGTCCAGAACTTCCGCAACGCCACCTCTGCGGTGACGAAGGCGTGCGCATTGCCCCGGAACGTGCCGTTGTGCTCCCCGGGCAGCCACTCGTCCAGCTTCGGACGGATCAGCAGGATGGACATCGGCAGCCCGAACCCGGACAGTGACTTGGACAGGACGACCATGTCCGGGTCCACGCCCATCTCCTCGAAGCTGAAGAACGTCCCGGTGCGTCCGCAGCCGGCCTGGATGTCGTCGATGATCAGCTTGGCGCCGTATTCGGCGGCTAGGGAGGCGATGCGCCGGAGCCATTCCGGGGAGGCCTGGTTGAGCCCGCCCTCGCCCTGGACGACCTCGAGGAGGATGGCCGCCGGGGCGTCGACCCCGCTGGAGGGATCGGCCAGCATCTTCGCCAGCGTCTCGCTGGTGTCCACCCCGTCACCGTTGTAGCCGTCGTACGGCATGCGGGTGACCCCGTGCAGCCCCAGCCCGGACATACGGTGATGCTGATTGCCGGTCGCCGCGAGGGCCCCGGCGCTGCCGCCGTGGAACGCGTTGGTGAAGGCGATGACGTTGCTGCGGCCGGTCACCTTGCGGGCCAGCTTCAGCGCGGCCTCGACGGCGTTGGTGCCGGTGGGGCCGGTGAACATCACCCGGTAGTCCATGCCCCGCGGAGCGAGGATGACCTCCTGCAACGTGGTCAGGAAGCGGGCCTTGGCCTCGGTGTGCAGGTCCAGGCCGTGGGTGATGCCGTCCCCGGCGATGTATTCCATCAGGGCGGCCTTCATGTCCGGGTCATTGTGCCCGTAGTTCAGGGAACCGGCCCCGGCGAGGAAGTCGATGTACTCGTTGCCCTCACCGTCGTACAGGAGGCTGCCCACGGCCGTGCTCAGCACGTGGGGGAATGACCGGCAGTAGCTCCGGACCTGGGACTCTCGTTCGGTGAAGACGTCGTGGTGATCGGACACTGCACTTTCCTTCCAGCTGGGATGGCCGTGACGGGGATGGGGTCACCGGCCCGGGCAGACCTCGCGGTCATAACCACCGTACGAACGGGCGCCGCCCCGGACATGGGTGGAAGCCACTTGTCCCGTACCTACGTGCCCAGACCGCACCGGACGCGGGCCCTGAGGGCGGTGGGCCACCGCTGGTGCACGCCGGCGCGTCGCACCGTCGAGGGTGAGCACGTGGGTCATCAGTGGAGTCCGGGTATCGAGCGGGTGGACCACGCGTATGGCGGTGGGGAATCGAGTATGCGTCACGGATCTGCGCCGTGCGCTGCGTCCATACCGTGGGAGGCGATGCCGCGACCGCCCTGTGGTCGCGGGCACCGTCTCTCAGACCCCCTATGCGCAGAATCATGAGGCTTTCGATGGCTCCGGAAGAAATATCCGAATCCAGCGTGGACACCCCCGGCATGCTGACCGAGGTCCGCGCGACCGACGCGGCTCCGGCCGAGTCGTTCCTGTTGCTCCAGTCCCCGCACGACCAGGAGGTCCGGTGGCGTCCGGGGGAGCGGATGGAGACACTGTTCGAGGAACAGTGCGACGCCCTGGCCCGCGAGGGACGGGCAGGCCAGCTGGCCGTGGACACCGGCAACAGGACGCTGACCTACGCGCAGCTGGACGCCATGGCGAACCAGCTGGCCCGGTTCCTGCTGGCCGACGGTGCGAAGGCCGGTGACAGGATCGCGCTGCTCTTCGACCAGGGCATCTGGTCCTACGCCGCGATGCTGGCGGTGCTGAAGATCCGGGCCGCGTACGTGCCCCTCGACGCCGGCTTCCCCGCCGACCGCATCGGTTACATCATGGAGGACTCCGGGTGCAGCAGGGTCCTGACCCTGAACCACCTGGTCAACGTGCTGCCGGAGACCAGCGTGATCGCCCTGGCACTGGACACCGAGGTGCCGCTGATCAAGCAGCTGCCCTCCTCCCGGCTCGGCGAGGACGAGAAGCCCGAGCCGGTCGAGGACCTGGCCTACATCATCTACACCTCGGGCTCGACCGGGCGCCCCAAGGGCGTGGCCATCGAACACCCCAGCATCTGCAACTTCCTCCGTGTCGCCGCGGAGGTCTACGGGTACCGGAGCGATGACCGTGTCTACCAGGGCCTGACCATCGCCTTCGACTTCTCCGTCGAGGAGATGTGGGTGCCGTGGATGGTCGGCGCCACGCTCGTGCCCAAGCCCAGCTCGGCGAGCATGCTCGGCGCGGACCTCGAGGAGTACCTGCTCGAGAACCGCATCACGGCGATGTGCTGCGTGCCCACGCTGCTGGCGACCATCGAGGGGGAGCTGCCGGACCTCCGGTTCCTGCTGGTCTCCGGTGAGGCCTGCCCCCGCGACCTGGCCGAGCGCTGGCACCTGCCCGGCCGGCGGTTCCTCAACGTCTACGGCCCCACCGAGGCGACCGTGACCGCGACCATGGAGGTCCTCGAACCCGGGAAGCCGATCACCCTCGGCCAGCCCCTGCCGACCTACACGACCATGATCCTGGACCCGGACGAGCCACGGGCCCTGGCCCCCGGTGAGATGGGCGAACTCGGCATCGCCGGCATCGGGGTCGCCGCCGGGTACCTGAACAACCCGGAGAAGACCAGCCAGGTCTTCATCGACGACTTCCTGGACATCCCGAACAACCCCTCCGGGCGCATCTACCGCAGCGGGGACCTGTGCCGTGTCAACGAGTTCGGGGAGATCGAGTACTTCGGCCGCATCGACACCCAGGTGAAGATCCGCGGCTACCGGATCGAGCTGTCCGAGATCGAATCCGTCCTCCTGCAGGTGCCCGGGATCGCCCAGGCCGTGGTCGACACCCACGAGCCGGCTCCGGGAATGGTCGAGCTGGCCGCGTTCTACACGCTGCGCAGCGACGTCTCCTCCCTCGATCCCCACCTGATCCAGGACGAGCTCCGCGACCGGTTGCCGGGGTACATGGTCCCGGCCTACTACGAGCAGCTCGAGACCATGCCGATGCTCCCCAGCGACAAGGCCGACCGCAAGAGCCTGCCCACGCCGAAGAACCGGCTGGGCGTCGCGACCGACGTCGAATACGTGGCGCCTGCCAATGGTACCGAGGAGGCACTGGCCGAACAGCTCGGGTCGGTGCTGGGCCTGGAGCTCGTCTCCGTCGAGGCGCACGTCTTCGAGGAGCTGGGCGCCAACTCCCTGACGATCGCCCAGTTCTCCGCCGCGCTGCGCCGGGAGACCGAACTGCCGCCCCTCGGTGTGCAGGACATCTACCAGCACCCCACCATCCGGCAGCTCGCGGCAGCGCTGGCGACCGGCACGAGCGCGGTGGAGTGGGCGGAACCGTACGACGCGCCCGCGGCCCGGCGGGCCACCACCTTCGACTTCGTGCTCTGCGGCGTCCTGCAGGCCGTGGTCTCCCTGGCCTACTCCGGTGCCCTCATGTTCGTCCTGGTGGCCGGCTACGAGTGGGTGATCGAGGGCAACGGGATCCTCGAGCTCTGGCTCCGCTCGGTGGGTTTCACCGTGGGCTTCTTCCTCCTGGTCTGCCTCGCGCCGATCGCGCTCAAGTGGATGGTGATCGGCCGGTGGAAGGAACAGCACATCCGGATCTGGAGCCTGGCGTATCTCAGGTTCTGGTTCGTCAAGGCGCTCGTGCAGATGAATCCGATGGCAGTGTTCGTCGGGACCCCGGTCCTCCCGTTCTACCTGCGCCTGATGGGTGCGAAGATCGGCTCCAACGTCACGATCATGAGCTGGAGCCTGCCCGTGTGCACCGACCTGCTGACCATCGGTGACAACACGGTGATCCACAAGGAGTCCCACTACCTCGGATACCGCGCCCACCAGGGATGGATCCAGACCGGCCGGGTCACGCTGGGCGAGAACGTCCACGTCAGCGAGAAGACGGTCCTGGACATCCACACCACGATGGAGGACGGGGCCCAGCTGGGCCACGCGTCCTCCCTGCAGCGCCTGCAGACCGTCCCCGCGGGTGAGAGCTGGTACGGGTCCCCTGCGATCCCGGCCGACGTGAGGTTCCAGCGGGTCGGGCCGATGCCCACCAGCAAGCGGCGGCGGTTCGTCTACGGCCTGTCCACCCTGATCACCAACGCGGCGGTGTTCAGCCCGCTGCCCCTGCTGCTCATCGCGCTGCTCCTGCCGCCCTACCTGGACACCGGACACCTGAACCTGGCGAACCCGGGGTTCTACCTCGACCTGGTCCTGGTCTCCGTCATCGTGGTCATCGGCGGACTGCTCCTGGCCCTGCTCGTGGCCACCACGATTCCCCGGCTCCTGTACCTGCTCATCACGCCGGGGAAGGCCTACCCGCTCTACGGCCTGCACTATGCGGCCCACCGGGCCATCTTCTTCCTGACCGACGTCTTCCCGCTGATGCACATCACCGCCGACAGCTCCCTGGTGGTGCACTACCTCCGCCTGCTGGGCTACAAGCAGCCGAACCTGCAGCAGACCGGATCGAACTTCGGCCCGGAGGCGACCCACGAGAACCCCTACCTGACCATCGTGGGATCCGGGACGATGGTCTCCGACGGCCTGTCGGTGATGAACGCGGAGTACTCCGGGACGTCCTTCCGGGTCATGCCGGTGACGATCGGCGCCAAGAACTTCTTCGGCAACGACGTCCCGTTCCCGGCCGCCGCCCGCACCGGCGACAACGTCCTCTTCGGCAGCAAGACCCACGTGCCCACCCACGGCGAGGTCCGCGAGGACGTCGGACTGCTGGGCTCGCCCCCGTTCGAGATCCCCCGCACGGTCGACTGGGGTGACGACGCCCTCCGGATCGACACACCGGAGGGGATCCAGCGCGGGCTGCGCGCCAAGAACCGCCACAACGCGGCCTCGATCACGCTGTACCTGCTCAGCCGCTGCGTCCTGGCCTACGTCGGGCTGCTGGCCGCCGTGGTCGTCGTGGCCTTCTACCCGGCGATCACCGGGCTGGGGCTCCTGGTCGGCATCGTCGGTTTCTACGCCTTCTTCGCCATCTTCGTCATCCTGTGCGAGCGCGCCACCTACGGCTTCCGGAGGATGGTCCCCACGAAGAGCTCGATCTACGACGTGCCCTTCTGGCGGCACGAGCGGTTCTGGAGGTTCATCACCTATCCCCTGCCGGCGTTCAACGGGACCCCCTTCAAGCCCTTCTTCTGGCGCCTGCTGGGCGTCCGGATGGGCAAGCGGGTCTTCGACGACGGCTGCGTCATCCCGGAGAAGACCCTGGTGACCATCGGCGACGACGTGACCCTCAACGCCCACAGCATCGTGCAGTGCCACTCGATGGAGGACGGCCTGTTCAAGCTGGACGCGATCGAGATCGGGGACAACGCGACCGTCGGCGTGTACGTCTACGTGCACTACGACGTCGTGATGGGCGAGGGCTCGGTCGTGGAACCGGACTCCTTCCTGATGAAGGGCGCCAGGGTACCGGCAGGCGCCCGGTTCGGTGGCAACCCCGCACAGGAGATCGAGACCGCACCCGCAGTCCCCGCCGTAGACGGGCCCCGTGTTCCGTGACCGGGGCCGGAGCCCGGTCCACGGGCGGCCCGGCAGGAGGCGGACGAGGAACATCGCGCTCCTCGCGATCGGCGCGGTGGCGCTGGTGGTCGCCGTCGTCCTCGCCGGGCAGTGGGCGGGTGATCCCCGGAAGGGGGCGCCCGTGAGCCGCGTCCACGGACACCTGCAGCAATTCCAGGCCATGGCCGACGAGCACGGGGACCGTGCGGCGGGCACCCCGGGGTACGAGGCGGCCGCCCAGTACGTCGAGCAACAGCTGGAGAGCGCTGGTCTCGACAGCACCCGCCAGTACTTCACCGTCGACGACGACGGTGAGGAGTTCGAGACCTTCAACATCATCGCCGAGACGGAACAGGGCAGTGACGAGGAGGTCATCATGCTGGGTGCGCACCTCGACGGGGTTCCCGGCGGCCCCGGGATCAACGACAACGCCTCGGGCGCGGCGGCGCTGCTGGAGGCCGCCACGGTCCTGGGCGCGCAGGACACCGTGACCAACAGGATCCGCTTCGCGTGGTGGGGCGCGGAGGAGTTCCGGCGCCCCCACGGTTCCCGCCACCACGTGCGCGACCTCGAGGAGGAGGACGAGCTCGAGAGTGTCCTGGCCTACGTGAACGTCGACATGGTGGCCTCGACCAACCCGGTCATCGGGGTCTACGACGCGCAGGCGGCCGACGCATCCATGGACATCCCCGAGGGCTCGGTGAAGATCATGAGGTTCTTCGCGGACTACTTCGATGCCCGGGACCAGCCCTGGGTGGCCACGGACTGGGACATGGCTTCCGACCAGAGGCCCTTCGTCCGGGCGGACGTGCCGACGGGCGGACTGTTCACCGGCAGCGGCGAGCGGAAGTCCCGGAGGGAGGCGGACGTCTTCGGGGGAACGGCCAAGGCACCCCGTGACCCGAACTACCACACCCCCCAGGACGACCTCGACAACGTCGACCTGGAGACGCTGGACATCATGACCGGTGCCATCACGCACGCCGCGACCACCTGGGCCCGGGACAGCAGTTCGCTGGAATGACCTCCGGGCAGGGCCCAGCGCAACCCACCGACCTCCAGGACGACTAGGACGACAAGGACATCATGAAACTGAGCTGGCTTCTGGGATCACGTCCCGCCCCCCTGCAGGGCTTCACCCCCGCGGTGTCGCGCGACGGCGTGCCCGCCGCCTACGAGCACCTGCGGCAGCTCCAGGCCCTGGCCGACCGGCACGGCGATCGGGCCGCGGGTACCTCGGGCTACGAGGCGGCGGCCCGGTACGTTGAACGGCAACTGGCGGACGCGGGCTATCGCAGCACTCGCCAGTACTTCTCCTTCCGGGAGGACGGCCGGGAGATCGGTACCTTCAACATCCTCGCCGAGACCGTGTCCGGCCGGGACGACCACGTGGTCATGCTCGGGGCCCATCTCGACGGCGTGCCGGGCACCGCGGCGATCAACGACAACGGCTCGGGAGTGGCGGCCGTGCTGGAGGCCGCGAAGGCCATCAGCCGGCTGGACCGGATCGACCACAAGGTCCGCTTCGCCTGGTGGGGGGCCGAGGAGTTCGACAAGTCCTACGGGTCACGGCACTACGTCAAGGACCTGGCCAAGAACGATCCCGCCAGGCTCAGGAACATCGCCTCCTACCTGAACGTGGACATGATCGCCTCACCGAACCCCATCATCGCGGTCTACGACGCGCGGGACACCGACCACGACCTCAAGATCCCGGCGGGCTCGACGCGGCTCATGGACCTCCTCACCGGGTACTTCGACTCCCTCCACCAGGCCTGGACGACCACGGACTGGGACTACGACTCCGACCAGGTGGCCTTCGCGAAGAAGGGCGTCGCGGTCGGCGGACTGTACTCGGGGGACGATGAGAAGAAGAGCAGGAAGGAGGCGCTCCTGTTCGGCGGACAGGCGAAGGAGAAGTGCGATCCCCACTACCACAAGCCCGGTGACGACCTCCGCAACGTCAACCTGGACGCCCTGGCCCTCATGACCGATGCCCTCGTGCACGCGGCCGTCCGCCTCGCCGGCGTACCGGCCTCCGTGACGAGGCCGTGAGGATCCCGCCACCCTCTCAGCACCGGCACGGCTCCTCCAGCGCGCAGGTCGTCGTCTGGCGGCCGTTCCCATCCACCCGCCCACAGGGGACGATGGGACCATGCCGCACCTGGACCCGGGACTGCTGGAGCTGCGGATCCACGGAATCCGGAACACACCGTCCCACCTCATGCTCCGGGCCATCCCGGCCAACGTCGAGCGCACCCGCGGTGACCAGCTGGCCGGGTTCTCCATCGACCGCGCCTCCGAGTCCGGTCACCGCGTGGAGGCCTACTCCTGGGGACGGCTGGCCCGGTTCACCGGGTTCCCGGCCCTCGGGCGGCTGGGGGACAGCCTGGTGCGCGCCGTCTGGTTCACCCTGGCTCCGTTCGGACTGGCCAACACCGCCTACTGGTCCCGGCACCAGTTCGGCAGGGGCCCGACGTCGGCCCCCACCGGCACCAGCCCGCCCGTCACGGCAGGGTGCCCGCTTCCCGAGGTCATCGGCGAGGGGCGACTGGCCGGCACCGTTCGGCTGCTCGGCCTGGCCCTGACCCTGCTCTTCGTCAGTACCGCGGCCACCGTCGCCCTGGACATGGCGGCCGGCGGGCGGGGCGGGTTCATCCGCGACGCCCTGGCGGGCTGGCCCTCCGGTACCCGGACGGCCGTGCTGACGACCCTTCCCGTGCTGGCACTGGGCGTCGTCGCGCTGATGTCCACCCTGGCGCGCACCCGGTACCTGCCCGGGCCGCCGGGCGTCGCACCGGTGGCGCCGCCGCACTCGGTGATGGCAGCGGCGCCGGACGACCCTGAACACATCGACGGCCTCGAGCCCACCGACGAGATCCCCGGTGACCGGAACGCCCCCAGCCACGTCCTGGCCCGCAGCGGCCTGTGGCGGGTCGGGTCGGGCATGCGGTTCCTGGGCCTGCTGCACATCGCGGGCGCGCTCGCCTGGACCGGATCGATCGCGGCACTGGCCAGGGTCGACGCGATGGTGGCCGGTGCCCGGTGGCCCGGCGCCCCGGCGGACCCCGGTGCGATGGTCCCCGGCCCGATGGAGGTGGCCTGGATCGTGCTGCTGGCCGGGGGACTGGCGGTGACCGCCGTCGTCGGGGTCCGCATCCTGAACTCCCAGGCCCACGATCCGCGCACCCGCACCCCGCCCGGCCACCGGTTCCTGCTCGTCGCCGGGGCCCTGGTGCTGACGGCGGCGATCGTGTGCTCGGTGGCGGACGTCCGTCCGTCCGGTCGTCCCGCACCGGGGGGCCTGGCCGCCGACGCCCCCGCGATGGCCGGTGACCGTGGTGGGGGGCTGGCCACCGTGCTGGTGACCCTGTGCCTGGCCGTCCTGCTGGTGGTCCTTCTGGTGCGGTCGCGCCGGGGCGTGGCCGAACAGGACCACGACGCCGTCGCCTGGGGCGGCCACGGCCCGTTCGTGTTCTCGTCCCTGGCCGTCGGCTTCGCCGTGCTGCTGTCCTTCTCCACGGTCATCCTGGCGGCCTGGACGCTCGGCAGCCACGAGCCGCCGGTGGTCCACCTGCTGTTCGCCTCGGGGTTCACCGCGCTCACGGGAGCCGCCCTGGCGGGACTTGCCGTGCAACTGCTCCTGTCCTGGCGGGCGGGGGAGAAGGGTGCGATCGACGAGCTGACGAAGGTCCGAGACCGCCTGATCGCCGATGCCGGCCCCTGGGCGGACGCCCCGGTCATCGGCACCGCGACGCGGGCCGTGTTCGTGTCGCGGCGGGTCGCCTCGCTGTTGCGCCGCGCGGAGGTGGCCACCGCCTGGCTGGCCGCCGCGGTCCTGGTGGGCCTGGCGGTCTCCGTGGTGCTGAACGCGGCGTGGCTCGTCGGCTGGCCCGGACTGGACGGGTGGTGGCCCCTGGTCCGGGCGACGGGCACGGTCGGACTGTGGATCGGCGTGGTGCTGGTGGCCGCCATCGCGATCCTGTCCGGCCGGGGCCAGAGCCGGCCGGCCGGACTGCTGTGGGACCTCATGTGCTTCCTGCCCACCCAGGCCCATCCCTTCGGACCGCCGTGCTACTCCGAGCGCGTGGTGCCGGAGGTCACCGACCGGATCGAGGAGTGGCTCGAGGAACCGGCCGACGGGGTACGGCGCGTGATCCTCTCCGCCCACTCGATGGGTGGGGTCCTGGCCGTCTGCGTGCTGTTCCACCTGTCCGCCCGCGGCATGACGGAGGAGCGGCTGCAGCGCATCGGGCTGCTGAGCTACGGTTCGCAGTTGCGCCGGTACTTCGCCCGCTTCTTCCCCCAGGTGCTGGGTGCGCAGGTGCTCTCGATCGTTCCCGCCCCGCCGCCCTGGGCCGACGGCCGCGACCCCTGGCCACCCGAGCTGGCCGAGGAGGTCGACCAGGAGCGGGCCACGCAGTGGCTGCCGGGTGCGGCAGCGTCCCTGCGGGCACCGGGGTCGCTGTGGGGGATCGTGCAGGACCGGTGGACCAACCTGCACCGGCCCAATGACCCCCTGGGCTTCACCGTGCGCTACGGTTCCTCCGGATCCGCGGACGGCATGGACGTGCAGGCGGAGGAGTTCGTCCGCGGCGCCTACCAGTTCACGGTGGCCACCCATCAGGGATACCTGGAGTCCGTGGTCTACGCGCACGCGCTGGAGGACCTGGTCACTCGTCTCGGCCGGGACAGACCTGGACCCGCGACCGAACCGTGATGGGACGTTACCAGCACGTGACATGGGCGGACCTGGCCGAAAGTGCCGGTTCGGAGCCAGAAGTCTGGACGATGGTCTACTGGTCGACCGCACGAGCCCGGCGATAACCTGAAGGAGCCCTATGAGACGGTGCACATGGACCGGAACGGTGGAACAAGCCCGGGGGGATACGGGCCCACCAATCCTCAGTCCTTCAGGAGGCGGTCATCGCGACCGCCTCCTGACTCGTTAAGGGACCCCGGCCGGCAGGAGCACCGCGGGATGACGGGGCGGAGGATCCGTGCGAGTCTCGGGGCATGCGAGAACTCGTGGTCCTCGGCACCGCCTCGCAGGTCCCCACCCGTGAGCGCAACCAGAACGGCTACCTGCTGTTGTGGGACGGCGAGGGGTTCCTGTTCGATCCCGGCGAGGGAACCCAGCGGCAGATGACCCTCGCGGGCGTGGCAGCCAGCAGGATCAGGCGGATCTGCCTGACCCACGTCCACGGTGACCACTGCTATGGGGTGCCCGGTGTCCTCTCCCGCATGGCGCTGGACGGCGTGGAGCACCCGGTGCACCTGCACTATCCGGTCTCCGGGGAGCCCGTGGTCCGGGCGCTGGTCTCCCTGGCCTCCGGCCGGCTCGACCTCCGGCTGCACCCCCACGGGGCGGCCGGGGAGGTGGCTCCCGGCCTGGCGGTCCGGCCCCTGCGCCATCGCATCGAGGCCTACGGCTACCGCCTCGAGGAGCCGGACGGGCGAACCCTGTCCCGGCAACGGCTCGCGGCCGCCGGCATCGGCGGTCCCGACGTCGGCCGGTTGCAGCGGGACGGCGTGCTGCGCGGCGTCTGCCTGGAGGACGTCAGCGAGTTCCGTCCCGGCCAGCGGTTCGCCCTGGTCATGGACACCGCCCCGTGTGCCGGTGCCGAGGACCTGGCGGACCGGGCCGACCTGCTGGTCGCCGAGTGCACCTTCGCCGATGCCGAGGCCGGCCTGGCCCGGGACTACCGGCACCTGACAGCCGGGCAGGCCGGTTCCCTGGCGGCCGACGGCGGTGTGCGCACCCTGCTGCTGACCCATTTCTCCTCGCGGTACCAGGACCTGGAGCCCCTGCGCCTGCAGGCCCGGGCTCGGGCGGGGGGGTGCCGAGGTCAGGGTGGCCCGGGACCTCGAGCGGTGCCGGCTTCCGAGGCGTCGGCCAGCCCGCCCCTGACCACCCCGGAGGGTGGCGGCCCGGTTCATTCCGGTTCCCACCGCAGCAGGTCCCCGGGCTGGCACTCCAGGGCCTCGCACAGCGCCTCCAGGGTCGTGAACCGCACGGCCTTGGCGCGGCCGTTCTTCAGGACGGCCAGGTTCGCCGGGGTGATGCCCACCCGCTCCGCCAGCGTGCCCACGGCCATCTTGCGCCGGGCGAGCATGACGTCGATGTCCACCACGATGGGCATCAGATCACCTCGTCGAGCTCGGACCGCAGGGCGCGGGCCTCGGCGTCGCGGTCCACGGCCTGGGCCAGGAGCGTCCGCTGGACGTAGACCACCAGCGCCACCCCGGCCACCACGAGAGCCGCGCCGCAGACCAGGCCGACCACCCCCGGCGCCGCCGCGGTCGGGGCCAGCACCACGGCGACCCCGAGGACCAGGACCGCCGCCGCGGCGATCGCGGCGATGATCGCGTCCACGTACCGGAACGCGGCGGGGGAGAAGACCGTGCCCCTCCGGACCATGGCCAGCAGCCGCCAGACGCAGACCGCCACGACCTGCAGGGTCACGATGCCCAGCACCACGAGCACCACGAGGCTGACCCGAAACCAGTCCGGGGCACCGGCCAGGTCCGCCCAGAACAGGGGCACCATGACCACCTGGACGACGAGCGAGCCCGCCAGGGCGAGGGCGAGCACGCCGCGCAGGGCGAGGACGGTGATGGTCCGCATGACAACTCCTCAGATCGACTGTCGAGAACAATCTATCGTCATTCGATAGCTGGTGCGCGCGGTGCGGTGGTCGCGCCCACCGGCGCCGCGGGACACAATGGTCAGGTGAGAGACGCGCCGCACCAGTCACAGCCGCCGTGGGAGTCCGGATCCGGGCATGGGGCCGGGAACGAGACCGGGACCGGACCCGACGCCGGCCGCGGCCCGGGCGCCGTCGTCGCCGTGCGCGTGGGCCGGGTCCAGCGGCAGCAGTGGAACGGCCGCGAGCTGTCCACGGCGGCCGCGAAGGACGTCGTCGAGGGGCCGGTGCGGGTCTCGGCCGCGGGCCTGGCCGGTGATGAGCAGGGAGACACCCGGCATCACGGGGGGCCCGAGAAGGCGATCCTCGCCTACGCGCAGGAGAACTATGGCGCCTGGCGGGCCGAGGGCCTCGACATCGCGGAGGGCGGGTTCTTCGAGAACCTGACCGTGGCCGGCTGGCCGGAGGCCGCGGTGCACGCCGGGGACGTGTTCCGCATCGGCGAGGTCCTCGTCCAGGTCAGCCAGCCCCGGCGCCCGTGCACCACGCTCTCGGCCCGGTGGGCGATGCGCGAGCTGCCCCAGCTCGTCCAGCGGACCGGCCGGTCGGGGTACTACCTGCGCGTCCTCGAACCCGGTCAGGTCCGCGCGGGCGACCCGATGACCCTGGTCCGCCGGGTGGACGGATCCGTCTGCGTGGCCGAGATCAACCGCGTCATGAACGTGGACCGGAGTGACCGCGAGGGCATCGCGCGCCTGCTGGCCTCCCCGGAACTGCCGCAGGCCTGGCGCAGGGGCCTGGAACGCCGACTGGGCGGGGTCTTCGAGGACGACTCCGCGCGCCTCGGCACCCCCTGAGGGAGACACCCGGCCGGATCGCGCCAGTACGCTGGGCTCATGCCGGAGACACCGTCCACACCGTCCCCCGACCAGGCCTCCGCACGTCCGTTGACGCTCCTCTGGTTCCGCGACGACCTGCGCGTGGCGGACCACCCGGCCCTGACGGCCGCGCGGGAGGCGGGAGCCGTCGTCGGGCTCTGGATCCGGGAGGTGCGGGACGGCGAGGGGCGCGGACCCCGGCCGCTGGGCGGGGCCACGCGCTGGTGGGCCCACCGGTCCCTCGAGGCACTGGCCACCGAGCTCGACGAGCTGGGCATCCCGCTGGTGTTCGCCGCCGGGCCCGCGGCCGAGGTGCTGCCCGCGGTGGCCACCGGGCTCCAGGCCACGGCCGTGACGTGGAGCCGGCGCTATGCCCCGGCGTCCCGTGCCCTGGACACCCACCTGAAGGACGGGCTCCGGGCCGCCGGGCTTGAGGTCCACAGCCACCCGGGTTCCCTGCTGGTGGAGCCGTGGGAGGTCAGCCCCGGATCCGGCGGCCACTACAAGGTGTTCACCCCGTTCTGGAAGGCCGCCGCGGACCTGCCGGTCGGGGCGCCGCTGCCGGCGCCCGAGCCCCAGGACCCGCCCGCCGGGCTGTCCGCACGCCTGGATCGGCTGCACCGGGACGGCACCGTGGTGCCGCTGGGCCAGCTGGACCTGCTGGACGAGGACCCCCGGTGGTGGGAGGAGACCGTCGCCCGGTACTGGGAGCCCGGCTGCGTCGCCGCCGGGGAGGCGCTGGCCGGCCTGGAGGAGTCGGTGACCGGGTACAGCACCACGCGGGACGTCCCGGGCGATGACCACGGCACCTCCCGGCTCTCCCCGCGCCTGCGCTTCGGGGAGCTCTCCCCCCGTCAGCTGGTGCACGCGGTCACCGCGCATCCCGAGCTGGGGGCCCCGGAGAACGAGGACCGCCGCGCCTGGGTGCGCCAACTGTACTGGCGCGAGTTCTCCTGGCACCTCACCTACCACTGCCCGCCGCTGGAGTCCGAGCCGCTGCGGCCGGAGTTCCGTGCCTTTCCCTGGGAGCCCGACGACGACGCGCTGCGGGCCTGGCAGCGGGGGCGCACGGGGGTGCCCCTCATCGACGCCGGCATGCGCCAGCTCTGGCAGTCCGGCTGGGTGCACAACCGGGTGCGGCTCGTGGTCGGCAGCTTCCTGGCCAAGAACCTCCTGCACCCCTGGTGGGACGGGGAGCAGTGGTTCTGGGACACCCTGGTGGACGCGGACGAGGCGAACAACCCGGTGTCCTGGCAGTGGGTGGCCGGCTGCGGGGCGGACGCCGCCCCCTACTTCCGGGTGTTCAACCCCGAGACCCAGCGCGAGCGGTTCGACCCGGATGGTGTCTACGTGCGCCGGTGGGTCCCCGAGGCGGTGGAACCCCTCAGCGGCTACCCCGAGCCCATCGTGGACCTGAAGGAGTCCCGCCGGCACGCCCTGGACGCCTACGAGGAGATGAAGAACGCCGCGTCCTGAACGCTGGGGCCCACCGGCGGGAGACGACGGCCCCCGACGGCGTCAGGGCCCGGGGGTGACCCCGAGGACCAGGTCATCGCCCTCGGCGGGGTCACCGCGCCCGTCGGTGTTGTTCGTCAGGACCCAGAGCGCACCGTCCGGCGCCACGACGGCATCGCGCAGCCGGCCGTACTCGCCGGACCAGCGGGTGGCGGACGTGCCCGGGTCCGCCACCGGAACGGTCCGCAGGACCTCACCGCGCAGGTTCGCGATGTACAGCATCCCCTCCAGCGCGGCCATCCCGCTCGGACTGGCCTCGGCCGGGGACCACTGCTGGACCGGGTCGATGAACTCCCCCTGCGCGCCGGAGCCGCCGCCCGCGATCCCCTCGACCTCCGGCCAGCCGTAATTGCCGCCGGGCTCGATCACGTTCAGTTCGTCCCAGGTGTTCTGCCCGAACTCGGTGGCGAACATCGTGCCGTCCTCGGCCCACGCCAGCCCCTGCACGTTGCGGTGGCCCGAACTGTAGACCGGGGAACCGGGGTCCGGGTTGTCCTCGGGGACCGTGCCGTCCGGGGCCAGGCGCAGGATCTTCCCCGCGAGGGATGCCGGGTCCTGGGCGCTCGCGCGATCACCGGCGTCACCGGTACCGGCGTAGAGCATCCCATCGGGTCCGAAGGCGATCCGCCCGCCGTTGTGGTTGCCGGCGGCGGGCAGGCCCTCGATGATCGTCTGCGCCGGGCCCAGGCCCAGGCCTCCCGCCTGGCCGGTGAGGGCGAAGCGCTGGATGCGGTTGCCCCCGGCGGCGGTCGAATAGGCGTAGAGCCACCCGGCTCCGCCGCCGTCGGACAGGACGGCCAGTCCCAGCAACCCGCCCTCGCCCCGGTGGACGACCCCCTCGACCGTGCCGACCTCACGCGTGCCGGCCCGCTCGGTGCCCACCCCCGTCAGTTCGAGGACCGTGCCGTCGTCGCGCTGGCTGACCAGGGCGGCGCCCCGGTCCGTGAAGACGATCGACCACGGCGCGTCGAGCCCGCCCACCACCGTCCGCGGTTCGGAACCCATCCGGGGGGCGGCGTCCGCAGCGGCGTCTGCTGCGCCACCGGTCGTCGGGGCGGCACCACCGGCGGACGGCGGGCCGGGACTGCCGGCCGGTGCCGGGGTCCCACCGGTGCCGCCACCGGGCGCGCCACAACCGGCCAGCAGCACGGCGGCGGCCAGTCCGAGGGCGCAGCGGGAGATCCTCCGGTGACTCGTCACGGGGTCAGACGACCTGCCGCTCCTGGGTGACGAACGCATGGGAGGTGGCGAAGTCCACGAACTTGGCCTCGTCCTCGAGGAGCCGTCCGGCGGCCTTCTCCCCGTCCGGGCTCGAGAGCGCGGCCACGAGGTCCTCGAGGGACTCCCACCAGACCTCGGACGTGCCGTCCGGGGGCGTCTCCAGGGACATGCCCCGGGCCCTGGCGAACGCGGTGTTGACGGGCGTGTCCAGTGGGCGGCTCTGGACGTACCTGGTGAAACCGAGCACCGGCTGGAGTTCCCTCATCAGGTCCGCGTGCCCCCCGGACCAGTACTCGTGGAACTCCTCCGGAGTCAGTTCGGGGCGCCGGCGGGCAACGTAGACGAGCTTCACGGCCATCTGGGTCCTCCTGGTCGATGCGGCGTGCGAGGGATGATCCCCGGTCCGATGATCCCCGCTGCGCCGCCGCCGCCGGTAGGTTTCGGGCGCGCGGTCAGGGGCCCCGGGCACCGGCAGCACCCTCTCCTCCACGCTCCGCACGACCCGCGCCCACGGCAGCTGGGGGCGGTGGTCCACGTGCCGGGGTCCCATCGCATCCTCACCGTGGGGGAGCGGGGTGCCGGTGCCCGCTGCCCCGGCCGAGTTCCCAGTTGCCCCCGCCATGGCCACCGTCACCCCCGGTGACGGGCAGGGCCTGGCCGGTGGCCGACGTCGTGGTCTCGACCTCCGCGATCAGAGAGGCGAACCACGCGGTGTACCGAGGGTGGACCGGTTCCGGGTCCGGGGTCCCGACACGGTCCAGGATGAGGGCCGCCGCCTCGGCGGGAGTGGTGCCGGCAGTGACCTCGCCACGGCCGACCAGGGTCCGGTCCGCCGTGGAGTAGCGCAGCACGCGCGACTCGTCCCGAGGGGTGTCGAAGGGGACCGGGTCGCCCGGCCGCAGGTTCCCCGCCGTGGTGATCGCGATCCGCCAGTGCGCGCCCGAGGGGTCCATGCCGGGCGCGAACCGCAACTGCTGGTAACCGCGGCGGTACAGCTCGCGCAACCCCTGCAGGACCCGTAGCGGCGTGCTGACCCCGAGGGCTGTCCGCACGGCCCGGAAGGCCTGGTCCCCGTGCGCCACGAGGTAGGCCTCCCGGACGTCGGTACGCGCCAGGGCGATGGTGTCGACGGCGGTGCGGACCGCGTCGTGGAGGGGCCAGCCGAAGATGCCGGAGCTGAGCAGGGGGAAGGCCACCGTCCGGGCGCCGAGGGCGTCCGCCACCTCCAGGCTGCGGCGGTATCCCGAGACGAGCAGGGCCCGGTCCCGCTGTCCGGACCGGTGGTCCGGCCCGACCGTGTGGATGACCCACCGGGCCGGCAGGTCCCCGGCCGTGGTCCACGCGGCGTCCCCCGTGCCGAGCCCGTGGGGGTACCAGAGGCGGGTCTCGGCCAGCAGGCCCGGCCCCCCGGCGGCGTGGACCGCACCGTTCACGCCGGCCCCACCGCCCAGGGAGGTGTTGGCCGCATTGACGATCGCGTCCACGGTCGTCCGGGTGATGTCACCCTGGAGGGCGATGATGGCCGGCATGGGGCCAGTATCCCCGGGGACGGGGGCGCCTGGCGAGGACGGGGCCTCCGTCCACGGCCGGTCCACCCCGGCCTCCGCTCACCGGCCGGGACCGGCGTCAGGAGGCGGCGGGCGCCTGTACCCCGCGGTCGGTGCTGCGCCCGCCGTGGCCCTGCGCGATGATGATCACCTGCAGGATGGCGGCCAGGCCCGCGGCGATGCCGAAGGCGACGAAGAGCGAGCCGGCACCGTAGCCGTTGTTGAGCAGGAAGCCGGCCACGAGCGGGGCCGTCACGGCGCCGAGGCGGCCGACGCCGAGGGCCCAGCCCAGGGCGGTGCCGCGCAGGTACCCGGGGTAGTGGTTGCTGACGGCGGCGATGATCAGGCACTGGGTGCCGTGGGTGCCCACGCCGGCGACCATCAGGATGACGTACACCAGCCACACCGGCGGGGAGAACAGCAGCGCCAGCAGGGCCACGCCGGCCAGGGCCGCGGCGACCACGCCGGACTTCACGGCGCCGTACCGGTCGCCGGCCCAGGCGGTGACGATGGATCCCATGACCGCGCCGATGTTCAGGGACAGCGAGAACGTCAGCGCCGAGCCGAGGTTGTATCCGAGGGACTCCATGGCCCGCGGCAGCCAGGTGCCCAGGCCGTACCAGGCGAACAGGGTCGCCAGCGTGGCCAGCGCGAACATGATCGAGACCAGCAGGTAGGGCTGGCGCAGCAGCCCGGCGTATCCGCCGACCCGTTCCGGGGACGCCGAGGCGGTGCCCGCGGCGGCGCCCTTCCGGGCACGGTCCTCCGAGGCGAGGGTCTCGGGCAGGTACGCGAAGCCCAGCGGGACCACGACCACGAGGGCGATGGCGGCGACCAGGAACATGGACGGCCAGCCCAGGGCGGGGATCATCGGGATGCCGATCAGGGCTGCCAGCGATCCGCCGATCGGCACACCGGACATCATCAGCGTGGCGATGGAGGAGCGCCAGCGGTCCGGGACCAGCTCGGCCACCATGGCGTTGGCGGAGGGCACGAGACCGCCCAGCCCGATGCCCGCCACGAGGCGGAAGGCGCCGAAGACCCATGCGCTGGGCGCGAACGCGCAGAGGATGGTGAACACGGAGAAGGTGATGGCGCAGGCCAGGATGGTGCGACGCCGGCCCAGGGCGTCGGCCAGGCGGCCGGCGAACAGGGCGCCGATCATCATGCCCACGAAGGCCATCGAGCCCACGACGCCCAGCCCGGCGTCCGTCAGGCCCCAGTCCGTGTCGTTCACCAGCGAGCTCTGGACCGTGCCGAAGACGATCAGGTCGTAACCGTCGAACACCACCAGCAACCAGCAGACGAGCACGGCGATGGTCGCCTGGCGGCGCGTCAGCGCGCCGGGGGTGCGAGGAGCGGTGTGAGACGTCCTTCCGCCCCGCGCGGGGCGTGAAGTGTCGGGAGTGGGCTGGATCATAGGTTCCACTGTGAGGTAGATGACGCTTCAAATGCCAGAATGATCTGCTGTGCAGAAGAATACGCCGCTTCGGCAGAAACCGAACTATCCCGTCGAGTCCGTCGACCACGCGCTGGCCCTGATGGAGATGGTGCGCGACTACGGCAGGGTGCGCCTGAGCGTGGCCGCCCGCCTGCTCGGCGTCTCGGTGTCCACCGCCCACCGGCTCATGGCGATGCTGGTCTACCGGGGGTACGCGGTGCAGGACGCCTCCCGCCGCTACGTGCCGGGCCCGGCCATGGGACTGCCGCCGGCCGGGGTGTCCTGGACGGTCGAGGTCCGGCGGCGGGCCCACCCCCACCTCGAGGACCTGGCCCACGCCACCGGTGAGACCACCAACCTGCTGGTGCTGGCGGGAACCGACGTGAGGTTCATGGCCTCCGTCGAGGGTCACCGCCCGGTGCGGGTGGGGGACCGGCAGGGCGTCGTGCTGCCCGCGGCCGGGGTCTCCGCCGGCAAGGCGATGCTGGCCGCGATGGACCCGGCCGACGTCGAACGGGCGTACCGGCGCCGGGCCGAACAGGACGGGACCGCCTTCGACGCGCGCGCCCACGCCAGGCTCGCCACCGAGCTGGAGGCCGTGCGCCACCGCGGCTTCGCCTCGAACGACGAGGGCACGGAGGAGGGCATCTGCGCCGTGGGCATGGCGATCCGCGACGGCTCGGGTGCCGCCGTCGCCGGGCTGAGCGTGGCGGTGCCGCACCAGCGGTACCGCCACGCCCTCGAGACCGGCCTGGTCGACGAGGTGCGGCGCGCGCGGGAGGCGATCGAGGCGGACCTCGCCGATTTCACCGTCGCGGGCTAGGTGCGGCTAGTCCGTCCAGTACTGCCCGTTGGCCGCGCGCACGTATCCGGGGATCCGGAACAGGTCGATCAGCACGAGCAGGAGCACGAGGGCGCCGAACAGGAATCCGATGCCCCAGGACGCGCTGGTCAGCCCCACGACGGTGAGCACCGCGTAGGCGACCCCGGGACCGGGATGCCCCAGGTAGAAGCGGTGCGCACCGAGCAGCCCGAGCAGGACGCAGAGCACGTAGGCGACCCCGAGGCTCCGCGGGGCAGCCGGCGTCCTACGCCTCACGCGGGACCAGGGCCAGCACGCGGGAGGGGCTGCCGCTGCCGCCCACGATCGGCAGGGGCGCCACGACCACCACGGCTCCGCGGGCCGGCAGCCGGGAGAGGTTCTGCAACGAGGTGATCCCGTACTTGTCCGAGCCCATGAGGTGGTAGTGCACGGGGAAGGGCGGTTCGAGCGCGGCGGCGTTGCCGGCGTCGATCCCCACCGTCTCCACGCCGAAGCCGGCGATGTCCGTGCACGCCAGCCACTCGGCGCAGGCCGCGGAGAGCCCGGGGGTGTGGGACCCGGTCTCATCGGCGTTGAGGAACGCGGCCCGGTCCTGGGCGTACCGGTCCCAGCCGGTGCGGTACAGCACCCATCCGCCCGCGGGCAGGGGGCCGTGCTCGGCCTCCCAGGCGCGCACGTGCTCCACCTCGAGGAGGAAGTCGGGATCGGCGGCGGCCTCGGCGGAGAAGTCCAGCACCACGGCAGGTCCGATCAGCCGGGGCAGCGGGATGTCCGCCACGTCGTGGCTGTCCCGGCCGGAGATCCAGTGGATCGGGGCGTCGATGTGCGTGCCGATGTGCTCACCGGTGTGGATGTTGGCGTGCCGCCAGAAGGGGCCGGGCTCGTCGTAGGCGCTGACGGTCTCCAGGGAGAAGTCGATGAGGTTCGCGAACGGCTCGGGCAGCTCCAGGGTGGGGGTGGTGCCGCTCAGCCGGTTCGTGAGGTCCACGATCTCCACCGACCCGGTGGCCAGGGCCGCGAGCAGCCCCTTGAGGGCGTCGGCAGGGGCGGGGGATCGGGGAGTGTCGGCGGTCATGAGGACATAACATCACGACGGGGGACCGGACCAGAGCAATGGAGGAAACATGACCCGAACCGTGGCGGACGTCGTCGGACAGGCACTGGCGGCCCTCGGGGCCGGACACGTCTTCGGGGTGGTCGGCTCCGGCAACTTCGCGGTGACGAACGCCCTGCGCCGGTCCGGGGTGCCCTTCACCGCCGCTCGGCACGAGGGCGGTGCGGCCACCATGGCCGACGCCTACGGCCGGATGTCCGGACGGGTCGGGATCGTCTCCACCCACCAGGGCTGCGGCCTGACGAACGCGGTGACCGGGATCGGCGAGGCCGCCAAGTCCCGCACCCCGATGATCGTGCTGACCGCCGACGCCGCCGGTTCGGCCGTGCGCTCCAACTTCAGGATCGACCAGGACGATCTCGCCCGCAGCGTCGGCGCGGTCCCCGAGCGGGTCCATTCCCCGGCCAGCGCCGTGGCGGACACGGTCCGTGCCTACCGCACGGCCGTGAACGAGAGGCGTACCGTGGTGCTGTCCCTGCCCACGGACGTCCAGTCCCAGCCGGCCCAGGGCGCGCCGGACGCCGGGCACGACGTCGGCCCGTTGCCTCCCCGTGTCCCCGTCCGGCCCGGCGCCGCCGCCGTCGAGGACCTGGCAGGGCTCATCCGCGCCGCCCAGCGTCCGGTCTTCATCGCGGGCCGGGGCGGCCGCGGGGCCGGACCGCAGCTCTCGGCCCTCGCCGAGGCGACCGGTGCGCTGCTGGCGACCTCCGCCGTCGCGCACGGGCTGTTCGAGGGCAACCCCTACAACCTGGGGATCTCCGGGGGGTTCTCCTCCCCGTTCGCGGCGGAGATGATCGCCGGGGCCGACCTGCTCATCGGCTGGGGCTGCGCGCTGAACATGTGGACGATGCGCCACGGGCGGCTGATCGGGCCCGATGCGACGGTGGCCCAGGTGGACGTCGAGGACGCCTCGCTGGGTGCGCACCGGCCGATCGACCTCGGGGTGCTGGGTGACTGCGCCGAGACCGCGACCTCGGTGCTCGAGGCCCTGCGGGGGACCGGCGGCGGGATCGCGTCGATGGCCGGGGCCGGCCAGTCCGGCGGGGGCCATCACTCGGCGGGCTACCGGACCCCCGGGATGGCCGACCGGATCGCCGCCGAGGCCCGCTGGGGCCAGGTCGGGACCGGGGACCTGTCCACGGGCGAACTGATCGACCCGCGGGTGCTCTCCCGCAAGCTGGACGCGATCCTGCCCGCCGCGCGGCTGGTGTCCGTCGACTCCGGCAACTTCATGGGTTATCCGAGTGCGTACCTGGGGGTCCCGGACGAGTTCGGCTTCTGCTTCACCCAGGCCTTCCAGTCCATCGGCCTGGGACTGGCCACCGCGATCGGGGCCGCCGTGGCCCGGCCGGACCGGTTGCCGGTGCTGGGCACCGGGGACGGCGGGTTCCTGATGGCGATCGCCGAACTGGAGACCGCAGTGCGGCTGGGGCTGCCGTTGGTGGTGATCGTCTACAACGACGCCGCCTACGGCGCCGAGGTGCACCACTTCGACGGCGAGCCCTTCGACTACGAGCCGGTGACGTTCCCGGTCACGGACATCGCCGCGATCGCCCGCGGTCACGGGGCCGAGGGCGTGACGGTCAGGTCCGTGGCGGACCTGGACGCGGTGCGGGCGTGGGTGGCCGGGCCCCGGACCGCCCCGCTGGTGATCGACGCCCGGATCGCCTCCGACGGCGGCGCCTGGTGGCTGGCCGAGGCGTTCACCGGGCACTAGGACGCGGGCGGCCGAGGTGGTGCGACGGCACCCCCTCGTGGATGACACCACGGCGACACGCCGTGCCGGAGGGTGATCCGGACCCCTTTTCCGGGCCCTCCGTCTGTGCACAACGAGCGGGCGCGCTGTCCACATCCTGTGGAGCACCGGCCCTCGGTCACCGTCGATCGGCGTGATTCCGCCGATCCGGGCGCGTGCCGCCACCGCAGGCTCATCCACACGGGCTGTGGACCGGCTGGGGAAACCGGGGGCACGGCCCCAAGCCATGATGTTGTGGTTGGTGCGATCGAGGACCACTAGATGTAGTATCTAAGTCATGACTTCGGTGCAGCGCCCAAGCGGCCGCACCAGGCTCCACAGACATCCAGAATCACGCAGATTCGCAGAATTCCATCCATGTATGCCCGTCGCTCCGGCCCTGCCGGAGGCGGTCACCGAAGACAGGGGAACATCATGACCGTCACCGTCTACTCCAAGCCGGCATGCGTCCAGTGCAACGCCACCTACCGCGCCCTGGACAAGAAGGGCATCGCCTACGAGACCGTGGACATGTCCCAGGATGCCGACGCCCTGGAGCGCGTGCGCGCCCTCGGGTACATGCAGGCACCCGTCGTCATGACCGGTGACGACCACTGGTCCGGCTTCCGCCCGGACAAGATCGAGGAGCTGGCCTCCGCCCTCGCCTCCTCGGTGGCCTGAGGCCCGAAGGAGACACCATGACGAGCGCGGTCAGCGAGAGCAGGCCGGTGGGCGCCGCGGATCCCCAGGACCCGCGTCCCACGGATGCCCGGCTGGTCTACTTCTCCTCCGCCTCCGGCTACACGCACCGCTTCGTGACCAAGCTGGGCTTCGGCGAGGGGGAGACCGCGCGGCTCCCGCTGATGACCCGGGAACCCACCCTGCTGGCCACCCGGCCCTTCGTGCTGGTGGTCCCCACCTACGGCGGGGGAGACGGCAAGGGGGCCGTGCCGAAGCAGGTCATCAAGTTCCTGAACGTCAAGGCGAACAGGGACCTCCTCCAGGGCGTGATCGCCGGGGGGAACACGAACTTCTACGAGGCGTACTGCCTCGCCGGGGACATCATCTCCCGCAAGTGCGGAGTCCCCCTGATGTACAGATTCGAACTCATGGGCACGCCGGAGGACGTCACGGCCGTGCGTGAAGGATTGGAAGGTTTTTGGGCATGACAGTCACCGAACAGGACATGATCAGGTCGGCCAAGCAGCTGCCGGCGGCCTGGCAGAACCTCGGCTACCACGAGCTGAACGCCATGCTGAACCTGTACGGCCCGGACGGGAAGATCCAGTTCGAGGCCGACCACGCCGCCGCACGGCAGTACTTCCTGCAGCACGTCAACACCAACACGGTCTTCTTCCACGACCTGGACGAGAAGCTGGCCTACCTCGTGGACAACGACTACTACGAGGCCTCGACGCTGGACCAGTACTCCGCCGAGTTCAAGCACTCGCTGTGGGACCGCGCCTACAAGCTGAAGTTCCGCTTCCCCACCTTCCTGGGCGCCTTCAAGTTCTACACCTCGTACGCGCTGAAGACCTTCGACGGCAACCGCTACCTCGAACGGTACGAGGACCGCGTGTGCATGGTCGCCCTGCACCTGGCCCAGGGCGAGGAGCAGCTCGCCACCGACCTGGTGGAGGAGATGATCGGCGGCCGCTTCCAGCCGGCCACGCCCACCTTCCTCAACGCCGGCAAGGCCCAGCGCGGTGAGCTCGTCTCCTGCTTCCTGCTGCGCATCGAGGACAACATGGAGTCGATCGCCCGCGGCATCAACTCCTCCCTGCAGCTGTCCAAGCGCGGCGGTGGCGTGGCCCTGTCGCTGACGAACATCCGTGAGCACGGCGCGCCGATCAAGCAGATCGAGAACCAGTCCTCCGGCGTCATCCCCGTGATGAAGCTCCTCGAGGACTCCTTCTCCTACGCCAACCAGCTCGGTGCCCGCCAGGGTGCCGGTGCGGTCTACCTGCACGCCCACCACCCGGACATCTACCGGTTCCTCGACACCAAGCGGGAGAACGCGGACGAGAAGATCCGCATCAAGACCCTCTCCCTGGGCGTGGTCATCCCGGACATCACCTTCGAACTGGCCAAGAAGAACGAGGACATGTACCTCTTCAGCCCGTACGACGTGCAGCGCGTCTACGGCAAGCCCTTCTCCGAGATCTCGGTGACGGAGAAGTACTACGAGATGGTCGACGACGCGCGGATCAAGAAGACCAAGATCAACGCGCGGGAGTTCTTCCAGACCCTGGCCGAGATCCAGTTCGAGTCCGGCTACCCCTACGTCGTGTTCGAGGACACAGTGAACCGCGCCAACCCCATCAAGGGGCGGATCACCATGTCCAACCTGTGCTCCGAGATCCTGCAGGTCTCCGAGGCCTCCGAGTTCAACGAGGACCTGTCCTACGCCCACGTCGGCAAGGACATCTCCTGCAACCTCGGCTCCATGAACATCGCCAAGACCATGGATTCCCCGGACTTCGGCAAGTCGATCGAGACCGCGATCCGGGCCCTGACGGCGGTCTCCACCATGTCCGAGATCGAGTCCGTGCCCTCCATCGTCAAGGGCAACGACTCCTCGCACGCCATCGGCCTGGGGCAGATGAACCTGCACGGCTACCTGGCCCGCGAGCGGGTCCACTACGGATCCGAGGAGGGCATCGACTTCACGAACATCTACTTCTACACGGTGCTCTTCCACGCCCTGCGTGCCTCCAACCGGATCTCCATCGAGACCGGCCAGCGCTTCGGCGGGTTCGAGGACTCGAAGTACGCCTCGGGCGAGTTCTTCGACAAGTACACCGACCAGGAGTGGGTGCCGGCCACCGGCAAGGTGGCCCAGCTGTTCGCGGAGTCCGGGGTGGCCATCCCCACCCAGGACGACTGGCGCGCGCTGAAGGCCTCCGTCATGGAGCACGGCATCTTCAACCAGAACCTGCAGGCCGTCCCGCCGACCGGTTCGATCTCCTACATCAACAACTCGACCTCCTCGATCCACCCGGTGGCCTCGAAGATCGAGATCCGCAAGGAGGGCAAGCTGGGCCGTGTGTACTACCCGGCGCCGTACCTGACGAACGAGAACCTCGAGTACTACGACGACGCCTACGAGATCGGCTACGAGAAGGTCATCGACACCTACGCCGCGGCCACCCAGCACGTGGACCAGGGCCTGTCCCTGACGCTGTTCTTCAAGGACACCGCCACCACCCGTGACCTGAACAAGGCGCAGATCTACGCCTGGCGCAAGGGCATCAAGACCATCTACTACATCCGGCTGCGCCAGCTCGCGCTGGAGGGCACCGAGGTGGAGGGCTGCGTCTCCTGCATGCTGTAGGGGCCGGGCGACCTCCGATCACCACCACCACCAACGCTTGAGTGAGGACGACACCACGATGATGGCTGATGCTGTCAAGACCCTCGAGACCGTCGAGGCGATCAACTGGAACCGCATCCAGGACGACAAGGACGTCGAGGTCTGGAACCGCCTGACCTCCAACTTCTGGCTGCCCGAGAAGGTGCCGCTGTCCAACGACATCCAGTCCTGGGCCACGCTGACCGAGGACGAGAAGGTCCTCACCATGCGGGTGTTCACCGGCCTGACCCTGCTGGACACCATCCAGGGCACCGTCGGCGCGGTCTCGCTCATCCCGGACTCGCTGACCACCCACGAGGAGGCGGTCTACACGAACATCGCGTTCATGGAGTCCGTCCACGCCAAGAGCTACTCCTCGATCTTCTCCACGCTGGCCAACACCAAGGAGATCGACGACGCCTTCCGCTGGTCGCAGGAGAACGCGAACCTGCAGAAGAAGGCCCGGATCATCCTGGACTACTACCACGGTGACGATCCGTTGAAGAAGAAGGTCGCCTCCACGATCCTGGAGTCGTTCCTGTTCTATTCCGGCTTCTACCTGCCCATGTACTGGTCCTCCCGGGCCAAGCTCACCAACACCGCGGACCTGATCCGGTTGATCATCCGGGATGAGGCGGTGCACGGTTACTACATCGGGTACAAGTACCAGCGCGGCCTCGAGACCCAGTCCGCAGAGCGCCAGCAGGAACTCAAGGACTACACCTTCGAGCTGCTGTTCGAGCTGTACGAGAACGAGGTCCAGTACACCCACGACCTCTACGACTCCGTGGGCCTGGCCGAGGACGCCAAGAAGTTCCTGCACTACAACGCCAACAAGGCCCTGATGAACCTGGGCTACGAGGGCATGTTCCCGTCCAGCGTCACGGACGTGAACCCGGCGATCCTCTCGGCGCTGTCCCCGAACGCGGACGAGAACCACGACTTCTTCTCCGGTTCCGGGTCCTCCTACGTGATCGGCAAGGCCGAGAACACCGAGGACGAGGACTGGGACTTCTGATCACGGGGGCACCTCGCACTCACTGAGCCACGACGGCGGAGGTGAGCACAGAAGGGGGCCGGTCCGGGCGATGCCCGGACCGGCCCCCTTCTGTCATGCCGGCACGCGCCCCGGCACAGCCCCTTCGGGGCCCATCGCCCTGGGCTCTTGGGACCTCTGGCCCAAAGATCACGGGAAGGTCACGGATAACGGTCTTGAAGGCCGAATTGGCCCCCTTCCGCGGCCCACAGTGGCGGTCATGGCCGTCCGAGCAGGCCGCGGTGCCCCGTGCACCGGACGGACGCGCGGTCGGCATATGCGGCTGATCTGCACGGATCCAGCGCCTCAGAAACGCCCGCCCGGTACAAGAACTCTCGGTGAAGAGTGATGAATTTGTGACTGACAGGGGGTAATTGCAACTGTTGCTTGATACCCTGTGCGAGGCGCAGACGTTAACACGCGCCCCACTCGCATCATGCATCACTTCTGAGGGAATCCGTCATGGCACTTCGCCCTGTCCTGCGCACCTGCGCCGTCACCACCCTGGCAGCGGCGCTGGCCGCCGCCACTGCCTTCCCGGCGATCGCCAACCCGATCGTGCCGCCGTCCGCGCCGGACCCGGCCCGGAGCGCCGTCGGCCAGCAGGTCGCCTCCGAGGTCAAGGGCGAGGAGCAGCAGACCCTCGCCGTCGACGGCATCGACCCCGAGGCGCTGCAGCCCGCCGAGCAGGACGCGACGCCCAGCGCCGATCCTTCCGCCAGTCCGAGCGGCACTCCGACCCCCGAGTCCAGCGCCGAGCCGGCCGTCGGGACCAGCGCGGAGCCGGCCGTCGGGACCAGCGCGGAGCCCAGCGCCGCCTCCGAGTCCGGGCAGCCCACCCCGCAGGCGGCGGGGACGCGTTCGGCGACGGTCTCGCTGGCCTCCGTGGTCTCCCCGGCCTCCGCGGCCAAGGCCGCACCGGGGACGGGACGGCCGACGGGGCAGGAACGGGATGTCGTCCCGGTCCCGGAGGGGATCGCGGCCAAGGCCACGGCCGAGACCGATGCCGAGACCGCTCCCGAGGCCCGGGAGCTGGCCGGGACCGCCCTGCCCGCCGAGGACACCGAGCAGGTCGCCGCGCTGACCGCCCCGGCCGAGACCATCGACTTCATCGTGGCCGGCGTGACCTGGGAGGTGCAGGACGCCGACCAGGTCACCGAGGTCTCCGTGCGCGTGCGCGAGGACGGCACCTGGACGGACTGGTCCAGCCTGGAGATCCACGACGGCGACGAGCGCCCCGGTGCGGACCGCACCGGCACCGAGCCACTGGTCTCCACCGGTGCCGACGCCGTCCAGGCCCGCGTCTCCACGGTCAGCGGCGAGGTCCCGAAGGGGTTGCAGGTCGACATCATCAACCCGGGCGTGGCCGACACCGACGGCAAGCTCAACCCGGCGCCGGCCGGTGCGCCGGAGGCCGGGGAGCCCACCGCGGACCAGGCCTCCACCGCCGCGTCATCCACCGCCGAGTTCGTCCCCGCGATGCACCAGCAGGACGGCCTGATCACCGGCACCGCCACGGCCCAGACCGTGGCCACCTCCGCCGACGTGCTGAAGCCCGCCATCGTCACCCGCGCCCAGTGGGGTGCCAACGAGTCCGTCGTCCAGGACTGGGGCCGCCCGTCCACCCAGCTCAAGGCGATGTACATCCACCACACCGCCGGCTCGAACAACTACACCAAGGCCGGCGCCTACGCCCAGATCCGCGGCATCTTCAGTTACCACGCCGTCAGCCTCCAGTGGGGCGACATCGGCTACCAGTTCCTCGTGGACAAGTTCGGCACCATCTACCAGGGCCGCCGAGGCTCCATCGACGCCCCGGTGCCGGGTGCCCAGGCGGGCGGTTTCAACACGGACACCATCGGCGTCTCCGCCATGGGCAACTACGACGTGGTGGCCGCCCCGGCCGCCATGGTGACGGCCATCGAGCGCGTTCTCGCCTGGCAGGCATACCGCTATGACGTCGACCCGAAGGGAACCACCCGGCTCACCCAGAGCGGCAAGGGGACGGCCCGCTGGTCCTCCGGCACCACGGTGACGGTCCCGACGATCCTGGGCCACAAGGTCACGAACTTCACGGCCTGCCCGGGCCGGTACCTGGACGCGAAGATCCCCTCCATCCGCACGAACGTGGATGCCCGGGTCACGCAGGCCGTACGCAACCACGGCGTCACGGTCCCCACGCTGGGCGTCCCCTCGAAGCCCGCCGACCACTATGTCCTGGACGGCAACGGTGCAGTGGCCACCGGTCGCTGGAACGCCGCGGCCGGGGCCGAGGACTACCAGATCATGTACCGGGCCGTGCCCCACGGCGGCGGGGACATCACCAGCCAGCCCTGGACCGCCGGGAAGACCGGCACGGAGACGTCAACCACCCTGGGCAACGAGCCGGGTGAGACCGCCCAGTACGCGGTGCGCTCCCGCCGCGGCGGGACCGTCAGCTCCCAGACCTACCTGGGCCAGCACACCGGACCGGTGTCCTGGACCGACGGCACCGTCCGGACCTCCGGCATGAGCCGCGTCAACCTCTCCGGCGGCGTCGGGGGCAAGGGGTACCGGGCGGCCCGCGCTGGGGCCATCCTCAACATTCCCAGCGCCTCCCGGGCCGACCGGCTGGTCGTGGCCGCCTCCGTGGGGTCGGGCACCGTGCGCGTCCGGGTGGAGAAGGACGGCACGTCCCTGGGCACCCTGCTGTTCACCTCCGGGTCGACCAAGTACCGCGCCATCGACCTGCCCACGGGTGGTGCCGGGACGGTCCGCCTGAAGGTGATGGACTCCAGGCCCATCACCTTCGCCTCGGCGGCCGTGACCCGCCCGGGCCAGAGCTCGGACACGGTGGCCCTGCACCGGGCCAGCTGCGGGCCTCAGTTCAGGGACAACCGGCCCGGTTCCGGCCACTTCACCGCCATCCAGTGGATGGCCTGCGAGAAGATCTCCGTGGGGTACTCCTCGGACCAGACCTTCCGCAAGAACCAGGACGTGACGCGCGGCGAGACCGCCCAGTTCGTCTACAAGCTCGCCGGCGTGACCCGCAAGGCCAACGGCACCTCCTTCAAGGACGTGAAGACCGCCTACGCGGATGCCATCGACTGGTTCGCGGACCGGGAGATCTCCGTGGGGTACACCGACCGCACCTTCCGGCCGAACCAGTCCGTGTCCCGCGGCGAGTTCGCGGCCTTCCTGTACCGGCTGGCCGCACCGAGCGGGTACCGGGCACCGGCCACCTCGCCGTTCCGGGACATGACCAGGAGCTCGCCCAACTACGAGGCCATCACGTGGCTGCGGAGCCAGGGCGTCACCTCCGGGTACGCGGACCGCACCTTCCGCCAGACCCAGAACATCAGCCGGGCCGAGGCCGCGGCCTTCCTCGAGTCCTTCTATGACGGGCCGCTGCAGTCGAGCGTCCTGCGGAAGATCCACGGCTGACGCCCTGCAGGAGGGGGACCGGCGTCCGCGCCGGTCCCCCCGTCCTCACCCGTCCTCACCCGGCGTCAGCCCTCGACGGCGATCGCCGGCCGGTGCACCGAGGGTGAGCCGTTCTGGTCGTGCACCCGGAGCTGCATCAGGGCCAGCCGCGTCAGGGGGACGTCCACGGCGAGCCGGTCGGCGACCGCGACGTACTGGCCCAGCAGGTGCTCGCCCTCGTGGGCGTGTCCGGCCAGGACGTCCCGGTAGAGCGACGAGGTGAACACGGACCCCTCCTCCGTGAACATCTCCAGGCTCGCGGCGTGCGCTGCGGCCGACGGGGGGTAACCGGCGGCCCGGGCCACGCGTTCGGTCTCGTCGATGACGTCGAGCACGAAGTCCTTCCCGCCGGGGGTGGACAGGATGCTGCCGATGCTGCCGCGCATCAGGCAGGTCATGGCGGCGCCTGCGGCGATGAACGCCCACTTGTGCCACATGGCGGCCAGCACGTCCTCGGCCATCGTCACGCGGTACCCCGGGACCTGCAACTCCCGCAGGACGGCCGAGGCACGGTCCGTCGTCCGCCCGTCCTGTTCGCCGAAGATGAGCCCCGCCTTGGGCTTGAGCTGGTAGACCGCGCCCTCGGGTGTCACCGTGCAGACCACCCGGACGATCCCGCCCAGGACGGTGGCGCGGCCGAACCGGTCGTTCACCGTATCCAGGTGGGTCAACCCGTTGAGCAGTGGCAGCACCGTGGTGCCCGGGCCGACTGCCGGGGTGATGTCCTCCAGCGCCGCCTCCAGGGACCAGGCCTTCACCATGAGCAGGATCAGGTCGTAGGGGCCGTCCAGCTCGCGGACCGTGAGCGCCCGGACGGGCACCGTCTCGTCGTACCCGGGCCCGTAGACGCGGAGCCCGTGGCGCAGTTGGTCCGCGCGGGGCGGATGGACCAGGTAGGACACGTCGCGGCCGGCACGGACCAGTCGCGTGCCGAAGAAGCCGCCGGTCGCCCCGGCACCCACAATCAGTGTTCTCATCGCCGGTTCCCCCTGGGTCTCGTGCGGCGTGGTCGGACGGGCTCGCGGTGCGGCGTGCCCCCTCCGCCGGTGCGGAGGCGGTCGTCGCCGCTCCCCGGTGGAGGGCGGATCTCGGAGGGGGTTCCCCGCACCCGGCGCCGGGTCCAGTCGCTGGCCTCCGAGATGATCGCCTCCAGCGGTCCCCGGCCCATGGAACTGCGCCACATCAGTGCGAACAGCATGAACGCGATGACCTGGATCCAGAGCGTCACCATCGGGCGGTCCTCCTCGGGCAGGACCTCGAGCATGAGCACGATGCAGTGCGCCGAGTACAGCGTCAGCGTCATCGCACCCATCGCCGCGAAGGGCGTGAAGACCTTGCCCCCGCGGCGGGTCACCAGCAGGGCCAGTCCCAGGAACGCCACGGCCGCGCCCAGGTTGTGCAGGAGGTTCAGGGGCGTGTCCGAGTAGGGCGAGACCGCTGTCAGCCACCACCACGTCGTGTTCGGCATCAGGACCAGTTCCGGACCGAAGACGAGCACCTCGCGGATCTCCTCGGCGTCGAGGGCCGGCGTCGCCTCGAGCAGCCGCCCGAAGCCGCCGGCCGGGCCGAGCAGGATCCGGGACGCACCCCACGCCGCCACGGCCAGTGCCGATCCCCAGCCCAGCAGGAACAGGGCCAGCCGGCGTGAGGTCAGCACCTGGCGCCCGATGACCATGCCCACACAGAGGTAGGCCATCCACAGCACGGCCGGGTAGTGACCGGTCAGGAGCATGTCCAGGGCGAACAGGTCGGGTTGCCCGGCCGCGGTGACCAGCGTGTAGTCGGCATCGGGATCGGCCTGTTCCGGCACGCGGCCGTTGAGCAGGTGCCGGAAGGCGGGGCCGAGGACGGCGAAGAGGGCCGCCGCGATGAGCAGGACCCGCGAGGACCGCCCGTAGAAGGGGATGGCCAGCAGGAACAGGACGCCGAAGTAGGGGATGATCGTCAGGATCGGCGTGTCCAGGTGGCCCAGGAGCAGGCCCACGAGCAGGATCAGCAGGCCCCGGACGGCCAGGGCGGCCCGGTCGGCCCTCAGGGTGCGGCCGTAGAGCTGGCCCCGGGACCGTTTCTCCACGAACGCGATGGACACCCCGGCGAGCACGGCGAACAGGGCCGCGGCCCGGCCGCCGAAGATGCCGAAGGACCAGCTCAGGCCGTCGCCGTCCTCGTTCTCGGCCGGGAAGACGTGGACGGCGATCATCCCGATCAGCGCCACGGCCCGGGCGACGTCCACGCCCATGGCGCGGCGCGAGGGCATGGCGGCCGCCGCCGCAGGACGCTCGGCGGGTTCACCAGGGGCGACCGTCTCCGGCCTTCCGACGCCCATCGCGGATTCAGGATCCCTGATCAGGGGGGCGAGGGGACGTGCCCTGCTTCATGGGGTCGACCTCCCGTTGCCGGTGAGCCATGGTGGCCCACAGTAGGCACCGCGGCGCCCGGGACGTCAAGGCGTGGACGGTGCCCGGCGGCCGGATTCACACCCCGTGCACAGCCTCGGACGATGGCAGGATGGACCCCATGACTTCCACCACTGCCGCCGGGCAGCCCGGCACCGAGGAGCACGACGTCGACGCGAACTTCCAGCGCACCTCGCCCCCGCGCGTCGAGGGTGGTGTCCGCGTCTCGGACTTCGACTCCGTCATCCACGCGCAGGGTGCGTGGCGCGACGACGAACTGCACATGGCCCCGGTCTCCGGACTGCTCACCGCGGAGATCCTGGCGCACGAGCCCCGGGAGGGGCTGCGGCTGGCGCGGTTGTCCTTCGAGATCCTGGGGACGCTGCACTACGGTCCGCTCACCGTCACCACGCGGACGGTCCGCCCGGGCCGGACGATCGAGCTCGTGGAGTCGACCCTCGAGGCCCAGGGGCGGGCCGCCCTCGTGGCCCGCGCCTGGCGCCTGGTCACCTCGGACACGTCCCCGGTCGGCGTCGTGAACGATGCCGGCCTGACTCCGCGCCAGGACTGCAGCCCGTTCCGGACCATGGCGGAGCGCTGGCCCGGCGGGTACATCCGGTCCCTGCAGATCCTCGCCGCCGACGACCACGCCGACGGTCGAGGCCGGTGCTGGCTCACCTCCTCCGTGGAGATGATCGAGGGTGAGCCGACCTCCGACCTCGTGCGGCTCATGGGCATGGTGGACACCGCCAACGGGGTCGCGCCGGTGGTCCCGAACGGTCCGGGCGGTTACGGCTATCCGAACGTCGACCTGCAGGTGCACCTGTACCGCGAGCCCGTCGGCCCGTGGCTCGGACTGGCGACCACGTCCAACCTCGGCACGGACGGGATCGGCCTGACCACGGCCGTGCTGCATGACGAGCTGGGGCCGTTCGGGCACTCCGAACAGATCCAGACGGTGCGCCGGGTCCCCGCCGCCGATGACTGATCCCGCAACGGACGGTCCCCTGCACCAGGTCCTGGACTGGGTCCGGCAGGAGGGCTCGCTGGGCGCCGCCGAGGACCTCGACTACGCGGTGACGCTGTTGCGGGCCGCCCAGGCCGGCCGGCTGACGGACCCGGTGGTGCGGCTCTACCGGCCCGAGCCCACCGTGGCCTTCGGCCAGCGCGACGCGCGGCTGCCCGGCTTCGACCAGGCCCGGCAGGCCTGCCGGGACCACGGTTTCGCCCCGGTCGTCCGGCGCGCGGGCGGGCGCGCGGCCGCCTACCACGGGGGAAGCCTGGTGGTGGACCACGTCCAGCGGGACACCGACGCGATGCAGGGCTTCCGGGACCGCTTCGCCGGTTTCGGCGAGCTGTTCGTCGACGTGTTCCGCGCCCGAGGCGTGTCGGCCGCCGTCGGGGAGGTCCCGGGGGAGTACTGCGCCGGGGAGTTCTCGGTGCACACCCCCTTGCCCCCGGGTCCGGACGGTGCCGCGCGCGGTCCGGTCAAGCTCGCCGGGACCGCCCAGAGGGTGGTCAAGGGCGCGTGGCTGTTCTCCTCGTCGCTCGTCGTCGAGGACCCCGCGCCGGTGCGGGCCGTGCTGACGGACGTCTACGCGGCCCTGGGGCTGGACTGGGATCCCGCGACGGCCGGAGCCGCCAGTGACGCCGACCCCGGGATCACCGTGGAGGCCGTCGCCGCGTCCCTGCGTGAGGCCTATGCCGGGACGCGGGCCGGCGCGCGAACCAGGATCACCGACCGGTCGTGGGCCGACCTGCTGGCACGGGTCCCGGCCGGCTGACCGGCAGCAGCGGACCTACTCCCCGGCGGCCAGCCGGCGGTGCAGCTCGGCCTTCGGCACGGGGGTGAATCCGGCCTCGAGGTAGCGGGCGCGCAGTGCGGCCTCGGTGCGCAGCAGGGACCAGCCCCGCTGGACGAGGAAGGGCACCGGCTTCCGTCGCTCGGCGAGGTCGCGGGCCAGCCGGCGCGCCGCCGTCGGGAGCCGGTGCTGGTCGATGTACCACGCGTGGAAGTCGGTTCCCGGCCTGAGGCCGAGCCGGGTCAGCACGCGGGGAAGCTCCGCGGCGAAGATGCCCTCGGCGACGACGGGACCGCCGGCCAGTTCGAGCGTGGCGTGGCCGATCACGGCCGACGCCGTGATCGAGTACTCGGGCACGCGCGTGCGGCCGGTCTCCAGCAGCTCGACCATGGCGTCCACGGCGGCCCGGCCGTTCCAGGTGACCGGATCGTCCCAGTCGACCTGGCCGTACTCGGTGCGCGGGAACACCGGTCCCGCGCCCCCGGCGGCGGCGTCCTCGGCGGCCTCCCGGTAGAAGGCGTCCAGTTGCAGGTGTGGTCGTCCGTAGGTGCGGGCCAGGTAGGACTTGCCGGCACCGGAGGCCCCGCCCAGCAGGACGAGGCCTCCGGTGCCGATCGAACCCGTACCGTTCGTTGCGGATGCGTCCAACGGATCAGTGCCCGCGGTCGATCCACTCCTGCAGGTGCGGAGCCTCCGCGCCGATCGTGGTGGAGTCACCGTGGCCGGTGTGCACGGTGGTCTGCTCCGGCAGGGTGAGCAGGCGGGACCGGATGGACTCGACGATGGTGTCGAAGTCCGAGTAGGACCGCCCGGTCGCGCCCGGGCCGCCCTGGAACAGGGTGTCGCCGGTGAAGACCACGCCGGGGGCGCCGTCCGGGCCGGTCAGCTCCGGGGCGTGGAAGCACACCGAACCGGGGGAGTGGCCCGGGGTGTGCAGTGCCGTCAGGGTGATGCCGCCCACCGAGAAGGTGTCCCCGTCGGCGATGATCCCGTCCGGGGCCTGGTCCGGGTAGACGGCGTCCCAGAGCATCCGGTCCTCGGGGTGAAGCAGCACCGGGGCGTCCACGAGGGAGCGGAACATCTGCACCGCGCGGATGTGGTCGTCGTGGCCGTGGGTGAGCAGGATGGCCAGCACCCGGCGGCCGTTCACGGCCTGGGCGACGGCCTCGGCGTCATGGGCCGGGTCGATCACGACGCAGGACTCGTCGTCGCCGACGATCCACACGTTGTTGTCCACGTCCCAGGTGCCGCCGTCCAGGGAGAACGTCCCGGAGGTGACGCGCTTGTCGATGCGTGCCATCAGAGCACCACCACCGAGCGCAGCACCTCACCGCGGTGCATCTTCTCGAAGGCGGTGTCGACGTCCTCCAGCGTGATGGTCTCGCTGACGAAGGCGTCCAGGTCCAGCCGGCCCAGGTGGTATTGGTCGATGAGCATCTGGAAGTCCCGGCTGGGCAGGGTGTCCCCGTACCAGGAGGACTTCAGCGACCCGCCCCGGCCGAACACGTCCAGCAGCGGCAGCTCGAGGGTCATCTCTGGGGTGGGCACGCCCACCAGCACCACGCGGCCGGCCAGGTCGCGGGCGTAGAAGGCCTGCTTGTAGGTCTCCGGGCGGCCGACGGCGTCGATCACCACGTCCGCGCCGAAGCCGCCGGTGAGCTCCTGGATGGCCTCCACCGCGTCGCGCTCCTTGGAGTTCACGGTGTGGGTGGCCCCGAGCTCACGGGCCTTCTCCAGCTTGCGGTCGTCCAGGTCTACCGCGATGATCGTGGTGGCCCCGGCCAGGGCGGCCCCGGCGATCGCCGCGGTGCCCACGCCGCCGCAGCCGATGACGGCGACGGACTCCCCGCGGGCGACCGCGCCGGTGTTGATGGCCGCGCCGATGCCGGCCATGATGCCGCAGCCCAGCAGACCGGCGGCGGCGTTCTGCTGATCGGTGACGCCCTCGACCTTGGTGCACTGTCCGGCGGCCACCAGGGTCTTCTCGGCGAACGCGCCGATGCCCAGGGCGGGGTCCAGTTCGGTGCCGTCCTCCAGGGTCATCTTCTGGGTGGCGTTGTGGGTGTTGAAGCAGTACTGGGCCTGGCCCTTCTTGCAGGCCCGGCACTCACCGCAGACCGCGCGCCAGTTCAGGATGACCTTGTCCCCGACCGCCACGTCGGTGACGCCGGCGCCGATGGCCGAGACGGTCCCGGTGGCCTCGTGGCCGAGCAGGTAGGGGTAGTTGTCCCCGATCCCGCCCTGGACGTAGTGCAGGTCGGTGTGGCAGACCCCGCAGGTGAGGATGTCCACGACGGCCTCGCCCGGGCCCGGATCCGGGATGACGATCGTCTCGATGCTGACCGGGGCGTCCTTGGCCTTCGCGACGACGGCCTTGACCTTCTGCGGCATGGTGCTCCTTCTCTGGCGACAGGGTTCGGCACCATCCCACCACAAACGCCGGGACAGTTCACCTGGCATCCCCTCCGGTGACCCATTGCGTCGTCCTGCCCGTGCGGCAGACTTGTCCCATGTGCGGACGGTATGTGATGGCCCGGGCCATCGGTGACCTGGTGGCCGAATCCGGCGCGGTCGAGCCCGAGGAGGACCTCGCGCTGCGCCCGAACTGGAACGTCGCGCCCACCACGGACGTGGCCGTGGTGCTGGAACGCGCGGTGCCGGCATCGGGCGAGGAGGAGGAGGGCGGGACGCGCCGGGAGGTCCACGTGGCCCGCTGGGGCCTCGTCCCGCCCTGGGCGAAGGACGTCTCGGTGGGCGCGCGGGCGTTCAACGCGCGGTCCGAGACCGTGACGGAGAAGCCCACGTTCCGTGCCGCGGTGCGCGCCCGGCGCTGCGCTGTCCCGGTGGAGGGGTACTACGAGTGGCTCAAGCCCGCCGCGGGGGCCGCGAAGGGGGCCGGCAAGAGACCGTTCTACGTGCACCCCGCCGACGGTTCGCTGATCTACTTCGCCGGTCTCTACGAGTGGTGGAAGGACGAGGCGCTGCCGGAGGACGACCCGCACCGATGGCTGCTCAGCTGCACCATCCTCACCGGCCCCTCGCCGGAGGCCGGGACCGGGGACGAGACCCTCGAGCGGCTGCACGACCTGCACGACCGGCTCCCGCTGCCGATGGACGCGGAGACGATGGACGCGTGGCTCGAGCCGGAGAGGCTGCCCAGCGCCGAGGCCGCCGGCCGGTTGGTGGACCGGGTGCGCGAGCAGGCCTACCGGACCGCCGCGGCCTGGGCGCTCGACGAGGTCGGCCCGGCGGTGGGCAACGTGCGCAACAACGGTCCCGAGCTGATCGAGCCGATCGGCCGGGCCGGGCAGCAGGACACGCTGGTCTGACCGGGCCCGGCGATGGAGGGGCCCGCCCCCGTGGGGACGGGGTGTTTCCCCTGGCGTCATCCGCAGGACACCTGACGGCCGGTTGACGGTCTCCGGCCCGTCCCGTGGGTCTCCTACGGTCGCTGGGCCCGCCCGCCGGGGCGGGCACCATCGACCTCGAGGAGCCCATTCATGACCGCACAGACCCCGTCCTTCCACCGCCGCGGCCTGCTCGCCGGCGGTGGCGCCCTGGCCGCCGCCGGACTGCTGTCCGCGTTGCCCTCCGCGGCCCACGCCGCACCCGGACGCCGCTCCACCGCGGCCGGGCGGATGCCGCTGTCCTTCGGGCGGGACGGGACGTTCACGGTGGTGCAGTTCAATGACACCCAGGACGGCCCCCTCACCGACCGCCGCACCATCGAGCTCATGGAGGGCGTGCTCGAGCGGGAGAAGCCGGGTTTCGTGGTGATCAACGGGGATGTCATCAACGGCTCGCCGCGCACGGACCGCGAGGTCAAGCAGGCCTACAACAACGTCGTCATGCCGATGGAGTCGCGGGGCATCCCGTGGGCCATCACCTTCGGCAACCACGACGAGGACTCGGTCGAGGAGAACGGCACCTCCATGGTCGAGGCGAAGATCGTCGACTTCCTGCGCCAGTACGAGCACAACCTCAACCCGGCCGTGGACGAGGGCGGGAGGGGCGTCCCCGGTGAGTCGAACGCACACCTGCTCATCCGCTCCTCGAAGGGCAACCGCGCGGCCTTCGGCCTGTGGCTGCTGGACTCCGGCCGCTACGCGCCGGAGACCGTCGGCGGTCAGGGGCACGACGGGCTGATGGCCTACGACTGGATCCGCCCGGAGCAGATCGACTGGTACCAGCGGCTCTCCCGGGACACCGAGAAGCGGTACGGCAGGGTCCCGTCGCTGATGTTCTTCCACATCCCCGTCTGGGAGTTCCACCACATGTGGCACGGCCAGCAGTTCACCTCGGACGACGCCGGCCACGCGGCGGCCGTGGAACGCCACGGCATCGAGGGGGTCAAGAACGAGGGCATCTACACCGGCCTGGTGAACTCGGGCATGTACGCGGCCGCCCTGGAACGCGGGGACGTGCTGGGCATGTACTGCGGCCACGACCACATCAACACGTTCATCGGTGACTACTTCGGCATCGAGCTCGGCTACGGCCCGGGCACCGGATTCGGCACCTACGGCCTGAACGACGGGACCGCGGACACGCACACCCTGCGCGGGGCCCGGGTGTTCACCCTCGACGAGAACGCGGAGAACGTCTACACCGGCAGTCACACCGTGTTCGCCCGGGACCTGGGCATCGACATGGCCCCGGTGAAGAAGCCGCTGGCGGAGCCCGCCGCCTTCCCGGACTACGTCTCCGCCTGACCGGCGCGCGGTGACACGACGGGGTCCCGGTCCGCGGCGACCAGCCCCGCCAGCCGGTGCAGGGCGGCGCGGGAGTCGCTGCCGGGCTCCGTCGTGTACACGAACATCGTCTGGTCCTCCACGCCCGTGACCTCCAGCGCCTCGTAGCGGACGTCCACCCGGCCCACCACCGGGTGGACCAGTCGCTTGATCCCGTCGCGCCGCTCCGCGATGCGGTGGTCCGCCCACCAGGCGCGGAACTCGTCGCTGCCGGCGGTGAGCTCCGCCACGAGGCGGTCCAGGAGGGGATCGCCCGGGTGCCGGCCGGCGTCGAGCCTCAGGGTGCCCACCATGGAGGAGGCGACCGCCTCCCAGTCGACGTACCGTTGCCGGGCCTGCGGGTCCAGGAAGGCCCAGCGGACCAGGGCGCGCTCCCGCGCGGGCCGGGCCGGCAGGTCCGCGAGCAGTGCGGCGGCGAGCCGGTTCATCGCGAGCACCTCCGTGCGGCGCCCGCGGATGAAGGCGGGATGCTCCGTGAACGACTCGAGCAGCAGGTGCAGCGAGGGCCGGACCCGCTGGACCGGTTCCGGTGCCGTTCCCCGGGCGGGCACGGCCCGGGCCAGGTCGAAGAGGTGCCGGGTGGCCAGGTCGTCGAGCTCGAGCGCCCCGGCGAGCGCGGCCAGCACGGAGTCCGAGGGGCGGCGGTGCCGGCCCTGCTCCAGCCGGGTGTAGTAGTCCGTGCTGACCCGGGCCAGCGCCGCGACCTCCTCCCGGCGCAACCCCGGGACCCGACGCCGGCCTCCGCCGTGCCGGGGCGGGTCCACCAGCGCGCGGCGCGCCCGGAGGAAGTCCCCGAGCCGGGCCCCCGGTTCGACGCCCTCCGCGTCCGCTCGCCTGTCCGATCCTGCCGTCATCCCGGCCTCCCGTCCCTGCCGCCTCGCGGTCCCGCTGTCGTCATCCCGTGGTCGTCCTGTCGTCGTGTCGTCCCGTCGTGGACGGGTTGCCCAGGGTCGTCGCCGCCGGGGCCGAGGTCACTCCGGCCCAGCCTGGGCATGCCATACCCAGGTTGGGCTGGGCACCCCTGGTGGCGTCCCCGGCGGTCCCGGTCATGATGGACTGGCACGGCCGACGACGAGGAGGAGCGGAGATGACGACCACGGAGGACCCGCCGCAGGCGGCGGCGCCGGGACGCGAACCGTTGTTCGAACGCCCCGGCGGAAGACCCGTGGGACCGCGCCGCGCGTGGCGCGACCTCGGCCCCGAGTATGCGGCCAACGGACTCGTCGGCGTGGTGTTCTCCGCCTCCGGGCCGATCGCCGTCACGCTCGCGGTGGGCCTGGCCGGGGGACTGACCCAGGCCGAACTGGCCTCGTGGGTCTTCGGCATCTTCCTCTCCGCGGGGCTGGCCACGATCGTCATGTCCCTCGTGTACCGCCAGCCGCTGGGCTTCGCCTGGTCGATCCCCGGCACCGTGCTGCTGGGGCCCTCGCTGCAGCACCTGTCCTTCGCGGAGGTGGTGGGGGCGTTCTTCGGCTGCGGGGTGCTCGTGCTCGCGCTCGGCATGACCGGGCTCGTGCGCCGCGTCATGACGGCCATCCCCATGCCGATCATCATGGCCATGGTCGCGGCGGTCTTCCTGCGCTTCGGCACGGACATCGTGGACGCCACGCGGGACAACGCGGCCGTGGCCGCGCCCATGGTCATCGCGTACCTCGTCCTGGCCGCGGTGCCGGTGCTCGGGCGGGTCCTGCCGCCGGTCCTGGGCACGCTCCTCGTGGGTGTGGCGGCCGTGGTGCTCAGCGGCCAGTTCGACCTGCGGGGCGACGGCCCCGTGCTGGCCGCCCCGGTGATCACCGTCCCGGAGTTCACGTGGGCCGCCCAGCTCGAGCTCGTGGTGCCGCTGGCCATCACGGTGCTGTTCGTGCAGAACGGCCAGGGCATCGCCGTCCTGCGGGCCGCCGGGCACCGTCCGCCGATCACCTCGTTCGCGGTCGCCTCGGGGGTGTTCTCGCTCGTCAACGCGGTCTTCGGGGCGGTGTCCGCCTGCGTCACCGGTCCCACGAACGCCCTGCTGACCGCCTCCGGGCAGCGGCACCGCCAGTACACCGCCGCCCTCGTCTACGCGGTGCTCTCCCTGGCCTGTGCCCTGCTCGCCCCCGGACTGGTGCGGTTCATGCTGGCCACGCCGGAGGCGTTCGTGCTCGCCCTCGGCGGGATCGCCATGCTGCGGGCGCTGCTCCAGGCGTTCGTCACCGCCTTCTCGACCACGTTCACGATGGGTGCCCTCGTGACCTTCGTGGTGACGATCTCCGGACTGGACCTGTTCACCCTCCACTCGGCGTTCTGGGGCATCGTGATCGGCTTCGCGGTCTCCCGGCTGCTCGAACGCGGGGACCACGCCGCACTGCGGGCAGGGGCGGAGGCCGGGCCCGACGCCCCCGACGCGGTCCCGGCGGCCCGGGCATGAGCCGGGCCGGGGGCGGGCAGGGCACGTCGGCGCGGTGCGGCGCTGCTCGGGCATCGGCGCCTCCGTCCTGGGGGTGCGCGCCAGGCGCTGGTGCGGACTGACGGACCGGGCGGCCCTCGGCAGAACCCGGGGGGCGGGCCCCCGGCCCGGCCGCATCAGGGTGTGACGAGGGCAACGACTCCCGGTCCCGCGGGCCAGCATAGGCCCCGTGGCCTGCGGATATCCAAGAGCCTGTCGCCACGGATTGGGTAGCAGGAGCATATGGATCACCCCCTTGGTCAGCCCTAGGGGTTCCCCTGATGTGAGCGCAGTCACCGTTCGGCAGACTGGCAGGCGTACTTTCCGCCATCGCGCCGGAAACGGGCCTGCCGGCCTGGAAGCGCGGTGTCACTGCCAGAAGGAGAACGCCATGACCGAGAACCTGTCCCATGTCCGGGAAGTCCTCACCGACGCCGTGGTCGACGACCGTGAGAAGGGCATCATCCGGGCCAAGCGGGAGATCTTCACCGACGAGGAGATCTTCGAGCTCGAGATGAAGCACATCTTCGAGGGCAACTGGGTCTACCTGGCGCACGAGTCCCAGATCCCCAACGTCGGGGACTACTTCACCACCCACATCGGCCGCACCCCGGTGGTCATCACCCGGGACAAGGAGGAGAAGCTCAACTGCATCGTCAACGCGTGCTCCCACCGCGGCGCGATGCTGTGCCGTCGCAAGACCGACAACCGCACCACCTTCACCTGCCCGTTCCACGGCTGGACGTTCAAGAACTCCGGTGAGCTGCTCAAGGTCAAGGACGGCCGCAACGGCGGCTACCCCGAGGGCTTCAACACCAACGGCTCCCACGACCTGACCAAGGTCGCCCGCTTCGACTCCTACCGCGGTTTCCTCTTCGGCTCCCTCAACGCGGACGTGCTGCCGCTCGAGGAGCACCTGGGGGACGCCACCAAGGTCATCGACTCGATCGTGGACCAGTCCCCGGAGGGCCTCGAGGTCCTGCGCGGCGCCTCCACCTACACGTACGACGGCAACTGGAAGGTCCAGGCCGAGAACGGCGCCGACGGCTACCACGTCACCTCGGTGCACTGGAACTACGCGGCCACCACCGCCCGCCGGACCGCCGGCGACTCCGCCAACACCACCAAGGCCATGGACGCCGGCAAGTGGGGCAAGGTCAAGGGCGGGTTCTACTCGTACCCGCACGGCCACCTGCTGCTGTGGCAGGAGTGGACCAACCCCCAGGACCGCCCGCTGTGGGACCGCCGCGACGAACTGGTGTTGAAGTACGGGGAGGAGATGGCCAACTTCATGATCAACATCTCGCGCAACCTGTGTCTCTACCCGAACGTCTACATCATGGACCAGTTCTCCTCGCAGATCCGCCACTTCCGGCCGATCTCCGCGGACCAGACCGAGGTGACCATCTACTGCATCGCCCCCAAGGGCGAGTCGGCCGAGAACCGCGCCAAGCGCATCCGCCAGTACGAGGACTTCTTCAACGCCACCGGCATGGCCACCCCGGACGACCTGGAGGAGTTCCGCTCCTGCAACAAGACCTACTGGGCCAAGACCGCCCAGTGGAACGACATGTCCCGCGGTTCCGCCCACCAGGTCGACGGCCCGGACGAGCAGGCCGCCGCCCTGGGCATGAACGGCGTCATCGCCTCCGGTGCGCGCACCGAGGACGAGGGCCTGTACCCGATCCAGCACATGTACTGGCACGAGGTCATGGAACAGGCGGTCGCCGCCGAGGAATCCGCCGCCGAGCCGGCCCTGGCCTGACCGAGACCGACACGAACTGCGAGGAGCTGCTCCCATGACCACCACTGCCACCGCGGTGCCCACCGTCAAGACCACCGAGGACATCCTGACCCTCGAGACCGTCCGCGCCTTCCTGTACAAGGAGGCCCGACTGCTCGACGACCGCGACTTCGACGAGTGGCTCGAGTGCTACCACCCGGACTCCGAGTTCTGGATGCCGGCGTGGGACGACAACGACGAGCTGACCGAGGACCCGCAGTCCGAGATCTCCCTGATCTACTACGACAACCGGGGCGGGATCGAGGACCGCGTCTTCCGCATCAAGACCGACCGGTCCTCCGCGACCTCCCTGCCGGACCCGCGCACCGGGCACAACATCACCGACGTCGAGGTGCTCGAGCGCGACGGCGACCAGGTCAAGGTCCGTTTCAACTGGTTCACCCTGTACTACCGGTACCAGTCCACGGACACGTACTTCGGCACCAGCTTCTACACGATCGACCTCTCGGGGGCCGAGCCGGTCATCCGCAGCAAGAAGGTCGTCCTGAAGAACGACTACATCCACCACGTGGTGGACATCTACATGATCTGAGGTCCCCCGGGACCTTCCGGCCGCCGACGCGCGCGGCCGGCCACCACCCACGATTCAGCGGGCCGCGGGATGCGGCCCGGACCAAGGAGGACCCATGGGACACAAGGTAGCCCTGAGCTTCGAGGACGGCGTGACGAAGGTCGTCAAGGTCGGCGACTTCGAGACCATCATGGACGCCGCCTACAAGGCGCGCATCAACATCCCGGCCGACTGCCGCGACGGTGCCTGTGGCACGTGCAAGTCGTTCTGCGACTCCGGCTCGTTCGACCCGGGCGACTTCATCGACGACGCGCTGACCGAGGAGGAGCTGGAGAAGGGCTACCTGCTCACCTGCCAGGCCGTGCCCGAGTCGGACATGAGCATCCAGGTGCCGGCCACCGCCGAGTCGGCCAAGACCTCGGCGGCCGCGTTCACCTCCACGCTGACCCAGCTGGACAAGCACTCCGAGTCCACCATCTCCTTCACGCTGACCCCGGAGAACCGCGGGGACCTCGCCTTCCTGCCGGGCCAGTACGTCAACATCAAGGTGCCGGGCACCGACGCCGAGCGGTCCTACTCCTTCAGCACCGGTCCCGAGGTGGACGAGACCTCCTTCATGGTGCGCATCTCCCCGCAGGGGGCCATGTCCGAGTACCTGCGCGACCGCGCCCAGGTCGGGGACACCGTGGAGTTCACCGGGCCCTACGGCTCGTTCTTCCTGCGCGAGCCCAAGCGGCCGCTGCTGCTGCTGGCCGGCGGCACCGGCCTGGCCCCGCTGCTGTCCATCCTGGAGAAGCTGTGCGAGGGCCCCACGCAGTACCCCGTCCACCTCGTCTACGGCGTCACCCGCGAGGCCGACATCGTGGGCCTGGACTGGCTGCGCGCCTACGAGGAGCGACTGCCGAACTTCACCTGGGACTACATCGCCTCCGAGCCGGGCACCTCCGCCCCGCACACCGGTTACGTCACCCAGGTCATCGAACCCACCCATGTCAACGAGGGCGACGTGGACATCTACCTGTGCGGCCCGCCGCCCATGGTCAACGCCGTCTCGAAGTGGCTGGACTCCGAGGGCATCGAGCCGGCCAACCTCTACTTCGAGCGCTTCGCCCCGAAGGAGACCACGGGCGGCGACGCCGAGACCGGTGCCCCCGTCCCGCCCGAGCAGGTGGCCGCCGAGGGTGACACCCTCACCGCCGCCGAGGCGATCTCCTCGCTGGAGACCGGCCGGCTGGACTTCCGCAAGGAGGACAGCTTCGCCCACCTCGACGCCCGCATGGGCCTGGAGCTGGCGATCACCGAGCTCATGATGGGCCGGCTCAGCGAGGAGCAGATGGCCCAGTTCCGCCGCCTGGCCGAGGCCACGGTCGACTTCGTCGACGGCGACCGGGTGGGCGACCCGGAGGAGTACGTCCGGACCAACGAGGAGTTCCACGAGTACCTCTTCACCATCTCCGGCAACCCCACCCTGCTGGAGTCCTACCGTCGCCTGGACATCCACGCCCAGATGGCCGCGACCTTCGAGAAGGGCACGGAGATCTTCTCGCGCGTGGCCCAGGACCACCTCGACGTCGTCTCGGCCTTCGAGGCGCAGGACCGGGAGCGGGCACGGGAGGTCATCATGAACCACGCCCGCGACGCCAAGGGCACCATGGACACCGCGATCGACGCGAAGGTGGCCGGGGCCTGATGGGGCGGAGCCATGCCGGCCAGTTCCTGACCCCGGGGCGGTTCGCGGACCAGGTCGCCGTCGTGACCGGCTCCGCCCAGGGGATCGGTCAGAAGGTGGCCGAGCGCATCGCGGCCGAGGGCGGCGCTGTCGTGCTCGTGGACCGTGCCGACCTCGTCCACGAGGTGGCCCGGGGGATCAACGACGACGCCGGCCGCACCGGTTCCGGCGGTTCGGCCACCTCGGTCACGGCGGACCTGGAGACGTTCGCGGGCGCCGCCGAGGCCGTGGAGGCCGCGGTGGCGGCCCACGGCCGCGTGGACGTGCTGGTGAACAACGTCGGCGGCACCATCTGGGCCCGGCCCTACGAGGAGTACGACGAGGAGCGGATCGAGCGCGAGATCCGCCGGTCCCTGTTCCCCACGCTGTGGAGCTGCCGCGCCGTGCTGCCCACGATGCTGTCGCAGGGTTCGGGCGTGATCGTCAACGTCTCCTCGGTCGCCACGCGCGGCATGAACCGGGTGCCCTACGCGGCGGCCAAGGGTGGTGTCAACGCGCTCACCCAGTCCCTGGCCATGGAGGTCGCCGGACGGGGGATCCGGGTCGTCGCCACCGCTCCCGGCGGCACGGAGGCGCCGCCGCGGAAGGTGAAGCGGGGGCCCGAGGCGGAGTCCGAGCAGGAGAGGCAGTGGTACCAGGCCATCGTCGACCAGACGGTGGAGTCCTCGTTCATGAAGCGCTACGGGACGCTGGACGAGCAGGCGGCGCCCATCGTGTTCCTCGCCTCCGCCGAGGCCTCGTACCTGACCGGGAGCGTGCTGCCGGTCGCCGGGGGGGACCTGGGCTGAGCGCGGCTGCCGGTGGCGTCCGCCCCGTGACGGGCGCCACCCCCACGTCGGCTAGTCTCGTCCGCATGCAGTACACGGTGCCCGACGGCGAGACAGCACCGGACCGGGTGCTGGTCGGCCGCGCGGGGGTCCTGGCCGAGCTGGACGAGGCCCTGCGCCAGGCACGTCGCGGGACGGTGGGCACCGTGGTGCTCAGCGGCCCCTCCGGATCGGGCCGGACGGCGGTGCTCGAGTCCTTCCTCGAGCACTGCCGTTCTGCCGGTCGCGGCGTCAGGGTCCTGAACGCCGTGGGGGACGCCTGGGAGTCCCAACTGGCCCTGGCCGGGTACTCCCAGCTCATGGACACCGCACCGTTGCGGTCGGCCAAGGGCTACGACGCCACGCCCATGCCACCGGCCATGCCGGTGCCCGAACTGAGCGTCGCCCAGGCGGCGAACTACGCCGCCACCCTGACCACCCACCTGGAGACACTGCAGCTGCGGGGGCCCGTGGTGGTCGCCGTGGACGACGTCCACCATCTCGACGAGGCCAGCGTGCGCATCCTGGTGTTCGTGATGCGGCGGCTGAAGTCCTCGAAGGTGCTCTTCCTGTTCACCCTCGACCCCTCCCGCTCCCACGCCCTGCCCCCCGGCCTGCGCGACCTCCTCGGCCAGTACCGGGTCCGCCAACTGCGCCTGGATCCCCTGGACGCCGAGGATGTCCGCCGGCTCGCCCGGTCCCGCTTCGGCCTGGACCTGGGGGACACGGCGGCGCAGGGCCTCGTCCGGCACACCCGGGGGCTGCCGCGACCGGTCCTGGAACTGCTGCAGGAGATGCCGCCGGAGACCTGGCAGAGCTGGTTCCCGTCGCTGCCGGCGAGTGCCCGGATGCAGTCCCGGGTGCGGGGCCTGATGGCCGATGCCACGCCGGGACTGATCGAGGTCGCCGAGGCCCTGGCCGTGCTGGGCTCCCCGGCCGGGCTCGCCGAGATCCAGGAGGTCAGCGGTCTCAGCGGGCCGGAGGCCGTGATCGAGGCCCTGGACGAGGGCCATCGCACCGGACTGCTGCGGTGGACCGTGGACCACGACGGCTCGGCGGTCTCCTTCGTCGAGCCGGGGGCCGCCGAGGCGATCTACGAACAGGCCCTGCCGAGCAGGCGACTGGCCCGGCACCGGCGCGCGGCCGCCGTCGTGCCCCTGGAGGCCGACCGGCTGGCCCACCGGGTGGCCGCCGCGGCCGGACCGGACGCGGCCCTGGCCGCCGAGCTCGAGGACTTCGCCGCCCGGCAGGGCGAACGGGGCGCGTGGCAGGACGTCTCGTCCGCCCTGTTCTCCGCGGCCCGTCTCACCACGGACCCGCAACGCCACGACGACCGGTTGCTGCGGGCGGTGGACGCCTCGGTCGGCGCCGGGGACATCGCCCGGGCCCAGACCTGGACCTCGGCCGTGGAGGCCATGCCGTCCTCCTCCCTGCGCTCCTCGGTCCTGGGCTACCTCTCGACCGTCTCGGGCCAGAGCCGCAGCGCCCGGCACCATCTCGAGGAGGCGTGGCGGACCAGTGACGCCGACCGGGACCCGGCGGCGGCCGCCCAGGCGGCCCAGCGTTTCGTCCTGCACGGCCTGGCGTCGTGGGACGGGCCGCTGATGACCGAGTGGGGCGAGACGGCGATGTCCCTGACCGAGGCGGGCAGCCCGGCACACATCGAGTCGGAGGCCATCTACGGGCTCGGCCTGTATGCCCGCGGGCGCCTGCAGGAGGCCGAGGCCGCCTACGAGCGGGCCACCGCCCGCGCCGGGGAGAACGCCCAGAAGCAGCGGATCCAGATGGGTGCCGCCTGGCTGGCCCTGCGGGCCGACCAGGTCGAGTCGGCGCTGGTGGGCTTCGAGGCGGCCACCCCCACGGAACATCGCGGCGGTTCGCTGCGCATCTCCCTGTGGGCGGAGGCCTGGCTGGCGCGGACCCAACTGGTGCTGGGGGACTGGGACGCCGCCGCGGCCACGGTGTCCCGGGCCTCGGTCCGGCTGGAATCGGCCCGGATGCCCCTGATCGGGCCCCTGCTGTACTGGACGGCCGCCGAGCTGTGGTCCATGCGGGGGGACTGGGAACGGGCGCGTCACTACGTCTCCAGGGCCGCCGTCCACCCGGGCACCTACCGGGCCATGCTAGTGCCCGCACACCTGGCCAGGGCACGGTTCCACGAGGCCCGGTCCGACTACGAGAGCGCCCTGGAGGCGCTCGAGCCGTTGACGGAGATCGACCCCTGGACGGCCGGTCGCGTCTCCTTCTGGCCGTGGCAGGACACCTATGTCAACGCCCTGGTGATGACGAACCGGCTGGAGCGCGCCGAGGAGTTCCTCACCGCGTTCGAGGGACTGTGCCGGGAACGGGCGATCCCCTCCGACCAGGCCCGGATGTCCTGGTCCCGGGGCCGGCTGCTCGCCGCGCAGGGCGACCCGGACGCCGCACGCGACCACTTCGAGTCCGCGCTGGGGCAGCTGCGGGGACTGCACCGGCCCTACCTGCAGGCCAGGATCAGCTTCGCCTTCGGCCAGAGCATGCGCCGGGCGGGGAAGCGCCGGCTGGCCTCCTCGGTGCTCCAGGTGGCGAAGGACCTCTACGACTCCCTGGGCGCCGTGACCTACGTCGAGCGCTGTGACCGCGAGCTCAAGGCCACCGGGATGGACGTCGGCCCCGTCGACGCCCCCGCGGACCCCGTGCTCGTGGCCGCGGGCCGGGCCGACGTCGACCTCACGGCGCAGGAACAGGCCGTGGTGGAGCTCGTGGCGCACGGGGCCACCAACAAGGAGACGGCGCGCTCGCTGTTCCTGGCGGAGAAGACGGTCCAGTACCACCTGACGCGCATCTACCGGAAGCTCGGCGTCCGGTCCCGCAGCGAGCTGGCGGCCCGCTACCGTCCCGAGGACTGAGGGACGGCGGCGGGCCGCACGGAGGCGTTCAGGCTCGCGACGCCGGGACCGCGCTCGCCGGCTCGCCGGCCTCGGCGCCATGGTGCCCGGTGGCGCCGGCGACGCCGGGGACGTCCGCCGTGGCCGCGGTGTCCGTGGCCCGTTCCAGCCGCGACTGCCGCGGAACGGCCAGGGTGACCAGAGCCCCGAAGAGGGCCACGCCGCCGAAGATGTAGAAGGCGGTGCTGCCGCCCACGCCGGCCGCGGTGAGCCAGCCCCCGATGAGGGGCCCGAGCACGCCACCGATGCGCCCGAAGCCGGCGACCCAGGAGACCCCGGCGGCGCGGGCATTGGTCGTGTAGTAGTTCGAGCTGAACCCGTAGATCAGCACCTGGGTGCCCAGGGTGCCGACCCCGGCCACGGCGATGTAGAGGAACAGGACCGGCGCCGGGAACTGGAAGGTCATCAGCGCCAGGGTGATCCCGGCCAGGACGAAGGTGGTGGCCACGATCCGTTGCGCACCGAGCCGGTCGGCGGCCAGCGAGGCGACGATCCCGCCCAGCACGGCCCCGCTGTTGAGGATCAGCAGGAAGGACAGGGAGTAACCCTTGTCGAAGCCGTAACCCTCCATGATGCGCGGCAGCCACGTGTTCAGGCCGTAGGTGAGCAACAGGCCGGAGAAGGACATGAAGCCCAGCAGGACGGTCGGCAGGAAGAACTGACGGGAGAAGGCCGCTGCGAATCCCCGCTTGGCCGGCGCCGCGCCGGCCTGCTGGACCACGATCTCCTCCAGGAGGGGCACCCCGGTCCGCGCGGAGGCGGCACGGGCCTCCTCGATGCGGCCGCGGGCGTGCAGCCAGCGGGGTGACTCGGGGAGCTTGAACCAGGCCAGCGGCAGCAGGAACAGGATCGGCGTGGCGCCGATCATGAACAGTCCGCGCCAGCCCAGCGGTTCGAGCAGGACGATGCCCAGCAGCGCGGCCAGGACGCCGCCGGCGGGGATCCCGGAGTACACGAGGGCGTTGTAGAAGTTGCGCTTGCCCGCCGGGGCGAACTCGGCGATCGTGGCCCCGGCCGTGGCCAGGATCACCCCGAGCCCCAGTCCGGTGAGCAGGCGCATCACGCCGAACGCCGCCACCGAGGTGGTCAGCGCGGTGATGAACATCCCGATGGAGAACCAGGCGATGCCGCCGAGGATGAGCCGGCGGCGGCCGAAGTGGTCGCCCAGGAATCCGCAGGTGAGGGAGCCGACGAGGACCCCGATCAGGGCGTAGGAGCCCAGGGCGCCGGCCGCGGCGCCGTCCAGCTGGCCGATCTGGCTCGGGTCATCGAGCAGGGTGGACAGCACGGTGCCGTAGATGGTCAGGTCGAAGCCGTCGAAGACGAGGGCGCAGCAGACGATCGCCGCGACCCAGTTGGCCGTGCGTGCCTCCTGGCGCGGATCGTGGGCGACGGGGGTGGGAGGGTGTGACATGGGCTGTCGGTCCTCTCGGATCGGTTCGTGGTGGGCCGGCCGGCTGCCGGTCCCCGGGCTGCGTTCCAGAGTCCCAGAGGAGTGACCTGCATCATATGAGGGGTTTACCCAGTCCTCCGCCGGGGGGTGCGGCACCGGCGGGCCGTTGAGATCCGCAACCTCCTGATGCCGTCCGGACCCGTCTGGATGGACCCGTCCGGACGGTGGAACGCCCCCCGGCGCGTGGATAGGGTGGCCTTCATGATCAATCCAGCGCGCCTGCACTCCGACCTGTCCCGCCTCGGCCGGGAGACCGCCATGTTCGAGGCCACCGCCGCCTCCCTGTCCGAGGAGGAGCTGCGTGCCCCGTCGCTGTGCGAGGGATGGACCAGGGCCCACGTGCTGGCCCACCTCGCCTCCAACGGCCGGGCACTCGTGCGGCTCATCGACTGGGCCACCACCGGTGAGGAGCAGCAGCTCTACCCCTCCCGTGAGGCGCGGGACCGGGAGATCGACGAGCTGGCCGCCCTGCCCCGCGAGGAGCTGCTCCGCCGCCTTCGCGAGTCGTCCGCGTTCTTCGCGGAGCAGTCCGAGCGGCTCAGTGGCGAACTGGCCGTCGAGTCCGTGGACCTGCACGGCAAGGAGATCCCGGTGACCTCGATCGTCGCGCTGCGCATCTCCGAGGTCGTCGTGCACCACCACGACCTGGACACGGCGTGGACCATCGAGGAGGCCGACCCGGACTCCCTGCTCAACGCCGTCGAGGCCGCGGTGCGGACCATGCGCGCGAAGGGCGCCCCCGGCATGACCCTGGTGACCGAGGAGCGCGACGAGTGGGTCGTGGGCGACGGTGCCCTGAGGGTCGAGTCCGACCGCGAGGGCCTGCTGGCCTGGCTGGCCCGTGGTGACGGTGAGAACGTCGAGGCCGACGGCCCGCTTCCGGCGCTGCCGTCCTGGTGACCCCGCCGTCCTGGTGATCCCGCCGCCGCGGTGATCCTGCGGCGGTGGTGAGCCCGTTGTCCTCCTCGTTCCGTCGCCGAGGCCTGCCCCCTAGTCCCGCCGTGCCTGCTCCGCGCCTGTTCCGGGCCTGAGGGGCGCCGCGCGCGCCCGTGACCTGCGCGCTTATCGTGTCCGGCGTCCTCCCTAGCCTGACGTGTGGTGTTCGAACATGCGTTCTAATACCATGGTGGGAGTACGGCCGGACCTTCCCCTCGGACCGCTACCTCCCACCGCCAGGCCGGGTCATCCCCGGTTCCGGTTCGCCGTTCCTTCCCAGACGGCCGGACCGGAGCCACCGTGGACCCCGGCACCGACGGCACTGAGAAGGCACGACGAGAAGGACGGGTATCAGGTCCCATGGGAATCTTCACGCAATCGGTCACGGTCGCCTGCACGACCGCGGGGGTGCCGCTGCACCTGGGGTGGAACGGCCGCGACTACGTACTGGCCGCCGAACCGGTGCGCTGGTACGAACGACGGCGCTGGTGGACCGAGGAACACCGGGCCGAGCGAGGCCGCGGCGCGGGGCTGGTGGACCACGAGGTCTGGCGGGTGCAGGTGCGCCTGGAACGGGCCCGCAACTCACCGCTGCTCACCCTGGACATCTCCCACCACCTGGACTCGGGCCGGTGGCGGCTGGTCCGCATCCATGACGGCGCCGCCGTGCGCCTGAGGGAGAGCGCCTGATGGGCGGTACCCCCGGGTTCCCCCATCTGCACGTAGCCAGCGCCTTCAGCGCCCATTACGGGGTGTCCTGGCCCGGTGAGCTGGCCGCGGCGGCCGCCGCGGACGGCGCCGATCTCCTGGCCTGCACCGACCGGGACGGCCTGTACGGCACCGCCAAGCACGTCGGGGCCTGCCGGGAACACGGCCTGGACCCGGTCATCGGCGTGGACCTGGCGGTGCACCGGGGATCCGACCACACCGGCACGGGGGTGCTGGACAGCGCCGGCCGGGTGGTCGTGCTGGCCCGTGGGGGGACCGGGGGCAGCGGCTACCGTGCCCTGGTCCGGCTGGTCTCGGCGGCCCACGCCCACACCACGGGCGGGTCCGCCGGGGGCACGCCGTACGTGACGATGGACGAGCTGGCCGGCTGGGCCGCCGGCCCCCACCACGGCGCCCCACCGGAACTGTTCGTGCTGCTGGGACCGGGATCCGACGTCGGGCAGCTGATGGCCGCGCGCAGGTACACCGCCGGCCGGGCGCTGCTGCGCCGCTGGAAGGCCGCCCTGCCGGCCGGGTCGCTGCGGGTGGAGGTGGTCTGCCACCTGTCCCCGCCCGGGGAGAAGCTCTCGGCCGCGCACGCCGTGAAGATGCTCCGCGCGGCCCGGGACGCCCGGGTCCCGGCGGTGCTGACCAACGCGGTACGGTACGCCACCCCGGACGGTGCCGCCACCGCCGACGTCCTCGATGCCGCCCGGGCACTGAGCTCCCTGGAGGCCCTGGCCGACCTCCAGCCCAACGGGCAGGGCTGGCTGAAGCCGGCCGGATCCATGCACCAGGTGGCCCGCGAGGTCTGCCGCGCCGCCGGGGCAGAGGGCGCCGGCGCGTTGCTGGAGGCCACCCATGCCCTGGCCGACGCCTGCCGGATGGACCCCGGACCGGACCTGGGCTGGGGGCGGCCCACGGTACCGGAGGCCTCGGTGATCGGGATCGACGGCGACCCGGTCACCGCCCTGCGCCAGCGCACCCTGACCGGGGCCCACGCCCGCTTCCCGCAGCTGTACAGCGGCAGCCGGTTCTCGTCGTCGCGGGCCGGCCGGGACCTGGAGGACCGGCTGGAACACGAACTGGGGATCATCACCCGGCTCGGCTTCGCCAGTTACTTCCTCACCGTGGCCGAGGTGGTCCGGATGATCGAGGACCTGGGGGTCCGGGTCTCGGCCCGGGGCTCCGGGGCGTCCTCGCTGGTCAACCACTTGTTACGGATCTCGAACGTGGACCCGATGCGGCACGAGCTGATCTTCGAGCGCTTCCTGTCCCATGACCGCTCCACCCTGCCGGACATCGACGTGGACGTGGAGTCTGCCCGCCGGCACGACGTCTACGCGGCGATCTTCACCCGGTTCGGGAACGAGCGCACCACGCTGATGAGCATGCAGAACGGCTACCGGGCCCGCGGGGCGGTCCGGGACGCCGGCATGGCGCTCGGGATGGACGCCGAACAGGTGGACACGATCGCCAAGCAACTGTGGCGGTTCTCCGCCTCGAGCTTCCGCGAGGCGATGGGCCGGATGCCCGAGCTGCGCGGGTTCGCCGAGCAGGTCGAGTCCGGGCGGGCCGCGGGACAGCAGCAACTGGACCTGCTGGTGGACCTCACCGAGCGGTTGGACCGGTTGCCGCGGCACATCGCCATGCACCCGTGCGGGGTGATCCTGGGGGACCGGACACTGCTGGACCGGACCCCGGTGCAGCCCTCGGGCATCGAGCTGCCCATGAGCCAGTTCGACAAGCACGACATGGACCCCATGGGCATGCTCAAGCTGGATGTGCTCGGGGTGCGCATGCAGTCCACGATCGCCTACACGCTGGAGGAGATCGAGCGGACCACGGGGGAGCGGGTCGACCTGGAACGGGTGCCGCTGGACGACGAGGCCACGTTCGGGATGATCCGCACCACCCACACCCTGGGGATCTTCCAGATCGAGTCACCGGGCCAGCGGGAGCTGATCGGGAAGCTGGCCCCGGTCGAGTTCAACGACCTGATCATCGACATCTCCCTGTTCCGCCCCGGTCCCATGCAGTCGGACATGGTGCGCCCGTTCCTCGAGCAGCGCCACGGCTTCGCGGCGGCGAGGTACCCGCACCCGGACCTGGAACCGGTGCTATCCGAGACCCACGGGGTGACCGTCTTCCACGAGCAGGTGCTGCGGACCCTGGACACCATGACCGGCTGCGGACTGGCGAAGGCCGACGAGTTCCGCCGACAGATCGGTGGACCGCAGGAGGAGGTCGTGGAGGCCTACTTCCGGGCCGCGGCGCTGGAGAAGGGCTATCCCCTGGACGTCATCGACGAGGTCTGGGGCACCCTGCACGCCTTCGGCTCCTTCGGGTTCTGCAAGGCCCACGGGGCGGCCTTCGCCGTGCCCACCTACCACTCGGCCTGGCTCAAGACCCACCACCCCGAGGCGTTCCTGGCCGGGATCTTCGAGCACGACCCGGGCATGTACCCGCGCCGGCTGATGATCGCCGAGGCCCGCCGCATGGGCATCCCCGTGCTCCCGGTGGACATCAACGCCTCCACGGAGAGGTTCCGGATGGAGTGGGTGCCGGCCCACCCGGAACTGCCCGGTGGTCCTGCACGTCCCGGGCATTCCCGGCATCCCGACGGCAGCCGGTGGGGCATCCGCCTGGCGCTCACCTCAATGTCCGGGCTGAGCGAGCGCGAGGTCCGGCGGATCGTGGCCGGACAGCCGTACGCCTCGCTGGCCGACGTGCGCGACCGCGCCCGGCCCACCCGGCGCAACCTCGAGCGACTGGCCCAGCTGGGGGCGCTGGACTGCCTGCTGCCCCCCGGCGGGGCCTCGCGCACCGACCTGGTACACCACCTGGAGCTGCAGCACGCCGGGGGATCGGCGGGCATGCTCGGCGAGGCCCCCACCGGGCGGAAGCGGACGGCGGGACCCCGCCAGGTGGACGGGCAATTGTCCCTGGACCTGCCGGACACCGAGACGGAGGCGATCGTGCCGATGTTCCCCGCCCCGAGCCGCGACCAGATGGTGCGCACCGAACTCGACCTGACCGCCATGGACACCACCGCGCACCTGATGGACTCGCACCGGCCCTACCTGGACGCCCTCGGGGTCACGGCGGCGGAGGACCTGCTGAGCCTGCGCTCGCAGTCCCGCGTGCTGGTGGCCGGGGTGCGCGTGGCCACCCAGACCCCGCCGATGCGCAGCGGCAAGCGCGTGGTCTTCATCTCCGTGGACGACGGGACCGGCTGCGTGGACGCCTCGTTCTTCACGGAGGCCCAGCACGAGACCGGGGAGATGCTGTTCTCGGCCCGGTTGCTGCTGATCGAGGGCACCACCCGGCGGACCGGGCCCAAGGCGATCAGCCTGCAGGCCATCCGCGCCTGGGACCTGCACCGGCCCGAGGCGCTGCCGGACCCGGACTACCTGGACAGCACGCGCGAGCAATGGCGGGCCTGGCTGCGCCGGGACCGGTCCGCCGCCCGGTCCGGTGGCGCCCGGGAACCGGTCCCCTGGGGTCCCGGGGCCCGGCGCCGGCTCGTCGCGGCCGGTGCCGGGTCCGCTCCGGACGCCGGTGCGCCCCGGGACATCCCCCACCACGACACCGGCGACTGGCCGGTCAGGGTGCGCGGCGCCGTCGGGCTCCCGCCGGAGAGCTCGGCGACCGGCGGTGACCGCCGGGGGAGGGGCATCCAGGGCGCCGGGGTGCGCGAGCTGGACATCCACCGGCCCGTGCCGGTCCCGCACCCGGAGACCTGGGAGCTGCTGCCGACGCCGGAGGAGTGAACCGTCCTCCGTCAGCGCCAGAAGAAGTAGTGTTCCACGCCGCTGGGGCTCGGGACGCTCTCGTGGTGGAACCGGTCCTCCAGCTCCACGGGGCTGGACCACAGGCGCAGTCCGTCGCCGAACTCGACGGGCGCGACGGCGACGTGCAGGTCGTCGATGAGGCCCGCCTCCAGGAACTGCAGGACGGTGGTGACGCCACCCCCGATCCGGACGTCCTGGCCCCCGGCCGCCTGCAGGGCGACCTTCACTGCCTCTTCAGGGCTCGCATCGAGGAAGTGGAACGTCGTGTCGCTGAGCGAGAACGACGACCGGGGATGGTGGGTCAGGACGAAGACCGGGGTGCGGAACGGCGGATCATCACCCCACCAGCCCCGCCACTCCTCGTCCGGCCAGGGGCCCCGGATCGGGCCGAACTTGTTGCGCCCCATGATCTCCGCGCCGATGTTGTGCGTGAAGTCGCGCACGATGTGGTCGTCCAGGCCGCGGCTGCCGCCCGGATCCGTGCGGTTGGGCCAGCTGTCGGTGGCCCCGGCCCAGCTCATGAGCGGAGCCGGGTCAAGGTCACCGAAAGGGCGCTCCAGGGTCTGGTTGAACCCGGCCGCGATGCCCTCGCGGGAGACCGCGAAGTTCTGCACGCGGACGCGGGGCGGCCGTGGATGGCGTGTGCTGGACATGACGGTGTCCTCCGGAATCGGGGTGGGAAGGGGAGGTGGGGCTCGGTACCGCGGTCTACCGGGCGGTTGCGCCAGTGGCCACCCAGCGTAGGGAAGGCGCTACCGTGCGGCTAGGCGCCGGGTGCGGTGCCTCAGGAGCAGGCCGTCCGTACTCCACACCCGACGCGTCAGCCCCGCTCATCCACACATGACCGACAGGCTCTTACCGCGTCCGCGATGCATAGTCGAATGTATGTACTAGAGGACGCCATACGGGCCGGAGCCAGGCTGCCGCCCGGACAAGGATCATCGGCTGGCCTCGGAGCAGCGACCGTGAAGGGGAGCAACGGCCGTGAAGGATCAGCGGTAACGATGAACGGGAAGGAGGAGACCATGGGCGGGCGGATCCCGGACGAATTGTCGGACTGGAGTCTTCCCGATCTCCTCGATGCAGCCCGGGCCTTGGTGGGCGAGCTGGCCGGCAGAATCGGCGACCCGATGCTCGTGGAGCGCTTACCGCACTTCCCCTCCAACGACCGACTGCATCCGGCCGATGAGTGGGGACTGCATGCGGATGTCGTGGAGGACATCAGCTTCGAGGACGCCATGGCGCAGACTCCGGTCGAGGTCCCGCCGCCCCGGGGAACGTTCCCCGAACTCCACACGTCCGTGGAAGAGCTGGGCCGGGTCGTCGATTCGGCGCGGACCGCGCTGGCCGGTCACACGGACAGGCTGTTCGACGAGCACGCGAGCCGGAAGGAGATCCTCGGCATTCCCGAAGGCAAGTCCGCCTATCGCGATGCCGTGGACTACCTGAGGGAGCACCTGCGCATCTCCCGTCGGCACGCCAGGTCCCGGATCGAGCGATCCCGGTACGTCCTGTCCACCCCGACCCTCGATCGCACTCAGGCAATGCCTCCCCGGTTGCCGATCCTGTCGCGAGCCGCCTCGGAAGCAGACCTGGACCCGGCCGCCGTGGACGTGATCGCATCCACCCTGGCTGGCGCCCGGGCGGAGTCGACGGACGCGAAGGTGGCCCCTGCGGACGTGGACCAGCTGCTCGTCGAGGGGGAACGGTCTCTGGTGAGCTCTGCCCGAGTCCTCGACCCGGACGCACTGGGCACGGTCTGCGCGCACTGGCGGATCCGTTTCGACGCGCTCGTGAACCCGGACGGGGCCGAGCCCACCGAGAGCCGGCGGCGGGCTGAGCAGGGGCTGTTCTACCGGGGCCGGCGGACGGGTTTGCATCGCTGGTCCTTAGTGGCCACCGATGGCCAGCACGAAGTCCTCAAGACCCTCGTCTCAGCCGCCTCGAACACCCGAGCGCAGAGTTCCGCGCCGTCCAACCCCGCCGGTGCCGCTTCCACCCCGACTGACTCCATACCAACCGCCGCTTCCACTCCCGCCGGCGACTCCATTCCAACGGCGGAGTCCGCGAGTCCGGCTCGGCAGGCCTGCACCACGGGACCCACGAACACCTCTCGTGCAGGCAAAAGTTCCAGTGCGAACAGCGGTGTCGATACGGTCGTCGACGTCGACATCGAGGCCGACCTGGAGGCAACGCTCGATGGTGACCGTGTAACCGGCGGCGTCCGTGATCCTGATGGCATGGACGGGGCCGACGTGTTCTCGGACCCCGGCATCCTGTGGGCGCAGCAGCTACGGGCGGCAAGGGAGCTCGAGGCCCAGGCAGAGACAGAGCGCGCCGCACGGTACGCCGCCGCGGCGGCCGGCGAGCCCGCGGGTTGGAACACTCCGGTCAGTGACCCCGATGACCTGGACGAACGGACCCGGAGCCAACAAGAACTGGACGGAATGATCAGCGCACTGACGGGTGCCCTCGCCCTCACCGCCGGAACCGACGCTCCCGACGGTGGTGGGGGAGCCCGGCCACAAGTACTCGTGACGATCGACTACCAGACGTTGTTGGACCACACCTTCCGGCCGCCGTCGGAGCTCCCGGCTCGACGATCATCGAGCGGGTCCGCTCCAGAGGCCTGCCCGGAGCCCTGCTGCGACTCCAGTCTGGAAGCGGAGCCCCGGAGTGGCATGAGTCCGGAAAGCGCCAATGCCTCGTTCAGGGACGATGGATCGGGAGAGCGTGGGAGCCGGTTCAGTTCGGCGGCCTACGTCGGCGAGATCAGCCCCACCACCATTCGCGCTTGGGCGTGTGACGCTGAACTGATCCCCGTCGTCCTGGGAGGTGAGGGTGAGGTCCTCGACCTGGGCCGGTCCCGGAGACTGTTCACCAGGAAGCTGCGCCGTGCGATCACGGCCCGGGACGGTGGCTGTACCGCGCCGGGCTGCACCATTCCGGCGCCGTGGTGCGAGGCCCACCACGTCGAGCACTGGGAACACGGCGGGCCAACCTCCGTGGACAACGGTGTGCTGTTGTGCTCGCACCATCATCACGCGGTGCACGCGGGAGCATGGACGATCTCGATGCGCCATGGCGTTCCCTGGTTAATTCCCGCCGCATACCGGGATCCTTCCCAGCGCCCCCGCCGCAACACCTACTGGCGCCCCGAGGCGGCTGCCGAGGATCTGCTCGGGATCCGAACCTGACGTCGAGGCCTGGCATGCTGGACGGCACTCCGCCACCAGGAGATCCATGATGCGTCTGGACTGGCCGAGGACAACTGTTGAGGGGACCACTCCCGGAGGGGGACTCCGAGGTGATTGCCCCGGGTGGCCCGGATGGGGATGAGGCGAGAACAGGGGATCAGGCGCTCGCGGACGATCAGGCGGGTGCCGCGGACTGGCCGCCCGACCTGCGGCCCTGCCCTAGAATGGCCCGTGGCTGGCGGTGGCCCCCGTATGCCACCAGCTGTGAAGCCCCAACCAAGGAGGAATGGCCCGTGTCCGAGGCGCTGCAGAGCGAGCAGATAACCATCACCGTCAACGCCGAACAGCGGGAGGTGGCCCTGGGATCCACCGGCACGGAGCTGTTCGCCGACGAGAAGACCACCGTCGTGATGCGGGTGAACGGTGAGCTGCAGGACCTGAGCCGCCAGATCCCGGCCGGGGCCGACGTCGTCGGCGTCGACATCTCCGAACAGGACGGCCTGAACGTCCTGCGCCACTCCGCCGCCCACGTGATGGCCCAGGCCGTGCAGCAGCTGCGTCCGGGCGCCAAGCTGGGCATCGGGCCGTACATCACGGACGGCTTCTACTTCGACTTCGACGTCGAGGACCCGTTCACCCCCGAGGACCTCAAGGCCATCGAGAAGCTGATGCAGAAGATCATCAACTCGAACCAGTCCTTCGCCCGCCGCGTCGTGAACGAGGACGAGGCCCGCGAGGCCATGGCCGCGGAACCCTACAAGCTGGAACTGCTCGGCAAGCAGGACCAAGCGGACGCCGTCGGCGAGGGGGCCAACATCGAGGTCGGCGCCGGCGAGATCACCATCTACGACAACGTGGACCGCAAGTCCGGCGAGACCGTGTGGTGCGACCTCTGCCGTGGCCCGCACCTGCCCAACACCAAGCTGATCTCCAATGCCTTCGCCCTGACCCGTTCTGCCGCGGCCTACTGGCTCGGCAACGAGAAGAACAAGCAGCTGCAGCGGATCTACGGCACCGCCTGGCCCACCAAGGACGACCTCAAGGCCTACCAGGAGCGCCTCGCGGAGGCCGAGCGGCGTGACCACCGCAAGCTGGGCGCCGAGATGGACCTGTTCTCGTTCCCGGACGAGCTCGGCTCCGGTCTGCCCGTCTTCCACCCCCGCGGCGGCATCATCCGCAAGGAGATGGAGGACTACTCCCGCCGCCGGCACACGGAGGCCGGTTACGAGTTCGTCTACACCCCGCACATCACCAAGCAGCACCTCTACGAGGTCTCCGGGCACCTGGACTGGTACGCGGACGGCATGTTCCCGCCCATGCACATCGACGAGCAGCGTGACCCGGTCACCGGCGAGATCAGCAAGCAGGGGCAGAACTACTACCTCAAGCCGATGAACTGCCCGATGCACAACCTGATCTTCGCCTCGCGCGGCCGGTCCTACCGTGAGCTGCCCCTGCGGATGTTCGAGTTCGGCGCGGTCTACCGGTACGAGAAGTCCGGAGTGGTGCACGGCCTGACCCGCGTGCGCGGCATGACCCAGGACGACGCCCACATCTACTGCACCCGGGAGCAGATGAAGGAGGAGCTGGCCACCACGCTCACCTTCGTGCTGGACCTGCTCAAGGACTACGGCCTGAACGACTTCTACCTGGAACTGTCCACCAAGGACCCGGAGAAGTTCGTCGGTGACGACGAGGCGTGGGAGGAGGCCACCCGCACCCTCGAGGAGGTCGCCACCGCCTCCGGGCTGGACCTCGTTCCGGATCCGGGTGGCGCCGCCTTCTACGGCCCGAAGATCTCGGTCCAGGCCAAGGACGCGATCGGGCGCACCTGGCAGATGTCCACGATCCAGCTCGACTTCAACCTGCCCGAGCGTTTCGACCTCGAGTACCAGGCCGCCGACGGTACCCGCCAGCGCCCGGTGATGATCCACCGCGCGCTGTTCGGCTCCATCGAGCGCTTCCTCGGCGTGCTCACCGAGCACTACGCCGGTGCCTTCCCGGCGTGGCTGGCCCCGGAGCAGGTCGTGGCCATCCCCGTGGCCGAGGCCTTCAACGACTACCTCGCGGAGGTCGTCGCCACGCTCAGGGCCCAGGGCATCCGCGCCCACCTCGACGACGGCTCGGACCGGTTCCCGAAGAAGATCCGCACCGCCTCCAAGGAGAAGGTGCCCTTCGTGCTCATCGCCGGCGGCGAGGACGCGGAGGCCGGGGCCGTGTCCTTCCGCTTCCGGGACGGCAGCCAGGACAACGGCGTGCCCGTGGCCGAGGCCGTCGAGCGCATCGTGAGCGCCGTGAGGAACCGGGAGATCCAGTGACGTCCCAGCCGGGGCAGCAGGGAGAGCCGGTGCCGGAGCGGGAGGCCGGGCCCGACGGCGGCCCGCGCACCGACGACTTCCAGCTCGCCGGGACGCCGGACGGCTTCCAGCGACTGTGGAACCCCCACCGCCTGGCCTACGTCCGCGGGGGACAGGACCAGGTCCGCGACGAGTCGACGTGTCCGTTCTGCGCGGCGCCGACGCGGTCGGACGAGGAGTCCCTCATCGTCGCGCGCGGGACCACGGCCTACGTGTTGTGCAACCTGTACCCGTACAACGCCGGGCACCTGCTGATCTGTCCCTACCGCCACGTGCCGGACTACACCGACCTGACGGTGGAGGAGACGGCGGAGCTGGCCCGGCTGGCGCAGATCGCCATGACCGCCCTGCGGGAGACCTCGGGTGCCACCGGGTTCAACCTGGGCATGAACCAGGGCAAGGCCGGTGGCGCGGGCATCGCCGCGCACCTGCACCAGCACGTGGTGCCCCGGTGGGGCGGTGACGGGAATTTCCTGCCGATCATCGCCCAGACTAAGAACATCACCATCACCCTGGACACCGTGCGGACCGTCGTGGCCGAGGCCTGGGCGGAGGCCGAGGCCGCCTTCGACGCGCGGCAGGCGGCGACCGCCGGCGGGTCCGGTACCTGATGCTGAACCGCCACGCCAGGACGCTGTTCACGCGGATCCTCACGCCGCTGGCGAGGTTCCTGCTGGACCGCGGGGTCACGGCGGACGCCGTCACGATCGCCGGCACCCTGGGCGTGGTCCTCGGTGCCCTGGTGCTGTACCCGGCCGGGGAGCTGTTCTGGGGCACGGTCGTGATCACCCTGTTCATCTTCTCGGACGTCCTGGACGGCGTGATGGCCCGGCTGGCCGGAAGCCCGGGGGCCTGGGGGAGCTTCCTCGACTCGACGCTGGACCGCGTGCAGGACGCCGCGGTGTTCCTGGGCCTGATGCTCTGGTTCTTCGGACCGGGCGACCTCGCGCCGGCCGGCACCGCCGCGGCGGCGTGCCTGATCCTCGGCCAGCTGGTCTCCTACGTCCGGGCCAAGGCCGAGTCGCTGGGGTTCGACGCGAACACGGGGATCGCCGAACGCGCCGAGCGCCTCGTGGTCACCCTGGTCTTCGCGGGGCTGACGGGCCTCGACCTGGAGCCCTGGGTCCTGACCGGGGCTCTCGTCCTGCTCGCCGCGGCCTCGGCCGTCACGGTCGGGCAGCGGGTGGCCGCGGTCTACCGCCAGGCAGGGGGGCGTGGCGCCTCGGACCGTGCGGCACAATGGGGGCATGAATGAGGCCATCAAGGACACCAACGAACCTCTCACCGAGCGTCCCCTGAACCTCCCCGAGTACTTCCTGCTGCTGTGCCTCGATGACGAGAAGGGCCGGCTGCTGCTGGACGGCCCGACCGTCGGCCTCGGACTGGCCGGCGCCGCGCTGGCCGACCTGGCCCGCCGCGGCCGCCTGAAGGTCACCCAGACGACCGTGCAGAGCATCGACCGGCCGGAACAGGTCTTCACCGGCGACCCCAACCCTCCGGCCTGGGCGCACACCACGGACCTGGAGTGGCCCCTCGAGCAGGTCTGGGACATCATCCGGGCCTTCACCCGGCACCGTGATGCCGAGCAGTGGATCAACCGCTTCTCCCGCCAGTCCCTGCGGGACGCCGTGGCCGCCTCGCTGGTCAAGCGCGGGATCCTGGAGGAGGACGAGAGCATCGTGCTCTGGGTGTTCCACCGCACCCGCTACGTGGAGAAGGACCACCACTTCGAGAAGGAGCTCAAGAACACCCTCCGGTCCGTCCTGCGCGGGACACAGCCCGCCGACGACGTCACCTGGCCGCTGATCTCCCTGATGCGCAGCACGCGCCTGCTGCACCGGCTGTTCCCCGACTCGGACAAGGAACACATCCGGGCCGCCGCCCTCACGCCGGTGGGCAGCCCCGGCACCACGAATTCCGTGTCCGAGGTGCTCCAGGCCACCGAGAACGCGATCGCCGAGGCGCTCACGGCGACCACGGGCGGTGCCTCCGCCCTGGATTGACGGTCCTGCGCGCGGCCTCAGCGCGGCGCCGCGATCCTCGCCACCACCGCTGACGTCACCGCCACCAGGTCCCGTGGCACGAGCCTCACCTCCAGGCCCCGCTGCCCGGCGGAGACGTGCATCCGGGGCAGGTCGAGGGCGGAGGAGTCGACGACGGTCGGGACCGGGTTCCTCTGGCCCACCGGGGAGATGCCGCCCACCACGTAGCCGGTGCGGCGCTCCGCGAGGGCCGGATCGGCCAGGGCCACCTTCTTGACCCCCAGCGCGAGGGCGACGGCGCGCAGGTCCAGGGAACCGGAGACGGGAACGACGGCGGCCGCGAGCGAGCCGTCCGGGAGCTGGACCATCAGGGTCTTGAACACCTCCGCAGGCTCGAGCCCCAGCGCCGCGGCGGCCTCGGCTCCGTACCCTGACCGCGGCGACACCGCGGACTCGAAGCCCATCACCTCGTGGTCGACGCCGGCCCGCTCCAGGACGCGCAGGGCCGGCGTCGCCGCCGACCGGGACGGCCGTCCGCTCACCCCGCCGACTGGCCGGCGAGCTGGTCGGCGATGTTGCGCTTGATCCGGCCCAGCATGGCGGACATGCCGCGCAACCGCAGCGGGGTCAGGGCCTTCTGCAGGCCCAGCCGGGAGGAGAGGTCCTCCGGGATGGCCAGGACGGTCGCGGCGGTCAGGCCATCGAGTCCCTGGGCGAGCACCGAGGCGAAGCCGCGCGAGGTCGGCGCCTCCGGTGGTGCGGAGATGAACAGGCGGACGATCGAGTCCGGCGACGCCGAGCCGGCACCGGGGGACTGCGCCTCCCGGTCCTGCGTGTCCTGGAGCTCGACGGCGAGGAAGAGGGGGGACTGGCACTCGATGACCTGTTCCATCTCGTCCTCGTGCCCGGCGTAGCGCTCCGGCAGCGCGGGGAGCTCATCGGAGAACTCGAGCAGCAGCTCCAGCTTCTCCGGGTCCGGCACCGACTGGAAGTCCTCGATGATCCCCCGGAGCGTCTCGGGGAGCGCCGTGGTGGTCATCGCGGCAGCTCGCCGCGGTCCTCGCCGACCGCGATGGGCAGGCGTACGGAGTTGCCCCACTCGGTCCACGAGCCGTCGTAGTTGCGGACCTTCTCGTAGCCGAGCAGGTGGCGCAGCACGAACCAGGTGTGCGAGGACCGCTCGCCGATGCGGCAGTACGCCACCACGTCGTCGGACTCGCCGAGGCCGGCGTCCTGCGCGTAGATCTGCTCCAGCTCCTCGCGGGACTTGAAGGTCCCGTCCTCGTTGGCGGCCCTCGCCCACGGCACGGAGGCCGCGGTGGGGATGTGCCCGCCGCGCAGGGTCCCCTCCTGCGGGTAGCCCTCCATGTGGGTGGTCTCACCGGTGTACTCCAGCGGGGAGCGGACGTCGATCAGGGGCTTGCCGAAGTGGCCCAGGACGTCCTCGCGCGAGGCCCGCTCGGTGGTGTCGTCGCGCTCGGTGACCGGGTACTCGGCCGGCGAGACCTGCGGGACGTCCCGGGTGGTCTCGCGGCCCTCGGCGATCCACTTGTCCCGGCCGCCGTTCATCAGGCGGGTGTCCGGGTGGCCGTAGAGGGTGAACACCCACAGGGCGTAGGCCGCCCACCAGTTGGACTTGTCCCCGTAGAAGACCACGGTGGTGTCCCGGGTGATCCCCTTGGACCCGACCACGCGGGCGAACTCCTCCGGGCCGATGAAGTCGCGCGTCACCGGGTCGTTGAGCTCGGTGTGCCAGTCGATCTTCAGGGCACCGGGGATGTGTCCCGTGCTGTAGAGCAGCGTGTCCTCGTTGGACTCCAGGACCACGACGTTCTCGTCCTGGAGGTGATCGGCGACCCACTGGGTGGACACGAGCTTGTCCGGGTGCGCGTATCCGCTGAACTCGTCAACGCCTGCGGTGTCTGCGGTGGTCGTCATCCTCGGCAGTGCCTTTCGCTTCGCGGGTCCCCGCGGGAAGGTGCTGCGGGGCGGTGACCGTCACGGGCCGTGTCCACCCTATCGGTGGGGGACGCCGGTCGCCGGTGGACGGCCATCGGTGTTCACATTACGCCACAATATCGCGTGGTAATTGGACAGGGTGCCGGCAGGTGCTCCGAGCCCGCGCGCGTGGCCCGGGGCAGCGGGCGCGCACCGGTAGAGTTGCCCTGTCCTCACCCCCCTCACGCCTCTCTACACCGCCAGGACGGAGCCGCTCGTGGCCGAGATCGTTCACCTCGCCGACCGCACCCCGCAGGTGTCCGCAGAGGACCTACTGGCCGGATTCCACCCGTCCTACCGCTTCGGCGAGGTCTCCTTCGACACCTACATCCCCGACCCGACGCACCCCTCGCAGGCCGAGGCCGTGCATCGGCTGCGGGACTTCGCGGCTTCCATCAACGGCCGGGGCGGTGGCGCCGAGTCCGGGGGCGGTGGGTTCCTGGGCCTGTTCAAGGGGCGGGACAAGCGCTCGGGGAACGGCCGCGGCGGGCGCGGGGGCAACGGCGCGTCGGCCACCGGCATCTACCTCGACGGCGGCTTCGGGGTCGGCAAGACCCACCTGCTGGCCTCGCTGTGGCACGCGGCCCCGGGGCGGAAGGCGTTCGGCACGTTCGTCGAGTACACCAACCTCGTGGGCGCCCTGTCCTTCCGCAAGACCGTGGACGTGCTCAAGGAGTACACCCTGGTCTGCATCGACGAGTTCGAGCTCGACGACCCGGGCGACACCGTCCTGATGTCCCGGCTGATGCGGGAACTCGCCGACGCGGGCGTGCGGCTCGTGGCGACCTCCAACACGCTGCCCGGGTCGCTGGGGGAGGGCCGCTTCGCCGCGCAGGACTTCAAGCGCGAGATCCAGGTGCTCGCCGAGCAGTTCGACGTGATCCGCATCGACGGCGAGGACTACCGCCACCGCGGGCTGGCCGCGGCGCCCGAGCCGCTGGCCGACGACGCGCTGATGGAGATCGTCGGGGAGCGGTTCCCCCAGGCCGGGGTCGTGTCCCAGGACGACTTCTCCGCCCTCACCGCGAACCTGTCCCGGGTGCACCCGAGCCGGTATCGCGCGCTGGTGGAGGACATCGACGTGATGGTGCTGCACGGGGTGGAGACCATCACGGAACAGGCGATGGCTCTGCGCTTCGTCGTGCTGGCAGACCGCCTCTACGACAAGGACGTGCCCGTCATCGCCTCCGGGGTGCCGTTCGACCGGTTGTTCACGGAGGAGATGATGAACGGCGGTTACCTGAAGAAGTACTTCCGCACGGTGTCCCGCATGACCGCACTGGTCCGTGAGGGGCAGATGGGCGAGACGGGCCTGTAACGCCCCCGGGCCCGGCCGGTCCGCCGGCTGGGCCCGCGGCGACCGCACCCGCCTCGCGGGACACCAAGGACAGCGGGGACAGTGGGGACAGCAGAAAGGCCCTCCCGGTCGGGAGGGCCTTTCTCGAGGGAGCGGATGACGAGATTCGAACTCGCGACCTCCACCTTGGCAAGGTGGCGCTCTAGCCAACTGAGCTACATCCGCGTGGCCGGTCTGCCCCGGGGGGCGTTCCGTCCGTGCGCGATACTGGGATCGAACCAGTGACCTCTTCCGTGTCAGGGAAGCGCGCTACCGCTGCGCTAATCGCGCTGGGGGTTTCCGGTGACCCGGAATCCTTCAGCTGCAGGTCCCCATCCTAGCGGATGGCGACCGATGCGAGGTGGGGACGGGATTCGAACCCGCGTACACGGCTTTGCAGGCCGTTGCCTCGCCTCTCGGCCACCCCACCAGGGTTGGGAGACTTGCGAGCGGATGACGAGATTCGAACTCGCGACCTCCACCTTGGCAAGGTGGCGCTCTAGCCAACTGAGCTACATCCGCACAGAAAACTGGTGACCGGAAGAACCAGTCACCGTGATTTCCAACGAGAGATGACTCTACTGCACGTTCGGGCCGATCGTCCAATCGGCCCCACGGCCCGCGTGTTCACCCTGTCCGGACGCGGCCCTTACCGTGTCCGGACGGATGGGAGAATGGATGACCATGACGCAGCCCCGACTCGCCCACCAGACCGAATACGGCCGCATGTACGCCCGCAGCCTGGACGGCGTGCCGGAGGTCCCCTCCATCACCACGGTGATCGGTCAGCAGGCGGCCGACCTGAGCGGCTGGGCGGGCCACATGGCCGCCACTGCCGTCATCGAGGACCCGCGCCTGCCCCAGGTCGTCGGTTCCCGGCCGCAGCTGAAGTCGGTGGCACGGCAGGCCTCCAGCGCGGCCGAACGGTACCGGGACGAGGCGGCCGCACGAGGGGACCGCGTCCACGACTACGCCGAACAGGTCGGGCTGCGGGCGCTGGGCCGGCCCCACCGCACGGCCGAGGTCCGTGCAGTGCTGGCCGACCACGGGGAGGGCGCCTACGCGGACCGCTTCGACGAGTGGTGGGACCTCTACGACGTCCGGCCCCTGGCCACCGAGCTGACCGTCTGGAACGCGACCGTGGGCTACGCCGGGACCCTGGACCTCGTCGCCACCATCGGCGGACGGACCTGCATCATCGACTACAAGACCAAGGGCACCACGCGCGACGGCCGGGTGAAGCCGCTGGACGCCAAGGTCGTCATGCAGCTGGTGGCCGGGCTGCGCGCCGAGGAGTCCCTCGTCGATCCGGCGACCGGCACGTGGGAGCCCTGGCGCTACGGGGACGCGCCGGTCCTGCTCGGCGTCGCCTTGGGCCAGACCGAGGTCGTCGCCCACCAGGCCAACCCCGAGGTGCTCCCGGCCCACTGGCGGAAGTTCTGGGCCCTGCGCCAGGTCTGGGGCTACTCCCAGATCGCCGACAGCGCCGGCCCGGCACTGCGGCCCATCGGACCCCCTCCGGCCCAGGCCCCCGGACAGGCCCCTGCCGCCGGCCACGGGACGGACGCGACTAAGGTGGGCGCGTGAGCGTCCTTCCCATCCGCACCTTCCCCGACCCTGTCCTGCGCACGCCTGCGGCCGCCGCCGGGCCGGACCGGACCGACCTGCACCGACTGGTGCAGGACATGTTCGAGACCATGGACGACGTCGGCGGCGTCGGCCTGGCCGCCCCGCAGGTCGGCGTGGAGCTGCGCGTCTTCACCTTCGACGTGGAGGGCCGGCGCGGACACGTGATCGACCCGGTCCTGTGGACCTCCGGGGAGCTGGTCACCGAGCCCGGCGAGGGCTGCCTGTCCGTGCCGGGACTGCACTACAACCCGGAGCGGTACTCGGAGGCCGTCGTCACCGGCGTCGATGCGGACGGCCAGCCCGTGGAGTACCGGGGGCAGGGCCTGCTCGCCCGGTGCTTCCAGCACGAGGTCGACCACCTGGAGGGCCGGCTCTACATCGACCGGCTGACGGGGGAGGACCGGAAGGACTCACGGCGCAGACTGCGTGACCGCGCCTACGGCCAGGTGTCGGGGACCACGCAGGCTGACCGCGCCAAGTCCGTGAACTCGAGCTTCGGGGGTGCCCGGTGAGCGCCGCCCGCGCGGACTTCCGCGTCCTGTTCGCGGGGACCCCGCAGACGGCCGTGCCCTCCCTGGAGGCCCTGGTCCAGGCCGGGTTCTCGGTGGTGGCCGTGCTCACCCGCCCGGACGCCCCCGTGGGCCGCAAGCGGACGCTGACGCCGTCGCCGGTCGCGGCGCGGGCCGCCGAGCTCGGGATCCCGGTCCTGCACGCCTCCCGGCTCAGCGGGGAGCCCGGCCGGGACACCCTGGACCGGATCGCCGCACTGGACCTGGACGCGGCCGCCGTCGTGGCCTACGGGGCCCTCGTGCCAGCGGCGGGACTGTCCCTGCCGCGTCACGGCTGGGTGAACCTGCACTTCTCGCTGTTGCCCGCCTACCGGGGCGCGGCGCCGGTGCAGCACGCCATCCTCGCGCAGGAGGCCGTGACCGGCGCCTGCGTGTTCCAGCTGGAGGACGGCCTGGACACCGGCCCGGTCTTCTCGCGACTGACACGGGACCTCGAGCCGGGGGAGACCGCCGGCGAGGTGCTGGCCGACCTCGCCGTCAGCGGCGCCGCGCTGCTGTCAGAGACCCTCGCAGGGATCCAGGACGGAACCGCCCGGGCCGAGCCCCAGTCCGGGGAGCCGACCCTGGCGCCGAAGCTCGGGCAGCAGGACGGTCACGTCGACGCCGCCCAGGCCGCTGCTGCGGTGGCGGCCCGCATCAACGGCACCACGCCGGAACCGGGTGCGTGGGCCCTCCTGGCCGGCCCGGCGCCGGCCGACGGCCCGGTACGGATCAAGCTCGTCGGTGCACGGCCCGAGGCGGTGCCCACCCCGGAGGGGAACGCCCCGGCGGGCCCGCGCCGGCCCGGGGAGCTCGTGGTGGGCCGGAAGGCCGTCCACCTCCAGTGCGCCGACGGCACCATCCGCCTGGAGAGGGTCCAGCCGGCCGGGAAGAAGGTCATGGCCGCGGCCGACTGGGCCCGCGGACTACCCGAGGGGGCCCGGTTCCTGACCGGGGCGGAGGAGGCACGGTGAGTGAGCGGAACAACCGGGGACGGCCCGGCCGGGGTGGCGGCGAGCGGGGCGATGAACGTCGCGACGACCGCGGCCGGACGCGCAACCGTGGCACCTCGGGCGGGCCACGGAAGTACTCCGCCACGGCACCCTCCCAGCGTCGTCGCTCGGCGGACCCGTCCCGGCTGGCGGCCTTCGAGACACTCACCGCGGTCAGCCGCGACGACGCCTACGCCAACCTCGTCCTGCCGTCCCGGATCGCGGCACACCGCCTCGACCGCCGGGATGCCGGGTTCGCCACCGAGCTGGCCTACGGGGCCCTGCGGGGCCAGGGGTTCTACGACGCCGTCCTGGCCACCTGCGTCGACCGGTCCCTGGACCAGCTCGACCGCCCCGTGCTCGACGCGCTGCGGCTCGGGGCCCACCAGTTGCTCGGCATGCGGGTACCCGCCCATGCCGCCCTGGACGCCACCGTGGCCCTCGTCCGGGACCAGGTCGGCGCGGGGCCCTCGGGCCTGGTCAACGCCGTGCTGCGCAAGGTCAGCGCCCAGGACCGCGAGGCCTGGCTGGAGCAGCTGGCACCGGCCCCGGGCGACGACGACGCCCTGGCGATCCGCCACTCACACCCGCGGTGGATCGTCCGGGCGCTGCGCCAGTCGCTGGCCAACCACGGCCGTCCCACGAACGAGCTGGACGCCCTCCTCGAGGCGGACAACGCCGCCCCCGTCGTGAACCTGGTGGCGCTTCCCGGGCTCGGCGACCTGACGCCGGTCCTCGAGGCCGGTGCCGAGCCCGGCGCCCTCGCCCCGGAATCGGCGCTCTACCGGGGCGGCGACGCCGGCCGGTTGCCCGGGGTGCGGGAGGGCACGGTCCGCGTGCAGGACGTCGGTTCGCAACTGACCGCTCGCGCCCTGGCCGGGGTGGAGCCGGGGGAGGCCACGGGTGAGCGCTGGCTCGACCTCTGCGCGGGCCCCGGGGGCAAGGCGGCCCTGCTGGCCGCCCTGGCCCATCAGCGGGGGGCCACCCTGCTGGCCAATGAGGTCGCCGGACACCGCGCGACGCTCGTCGAGCAGGCCCTGGCCGCGGTGCCGCGGACGGCGTGGTCGGTCCGCTGCGGCGACGGACGGGACGTGGGCGGCGAGGTCCGGTCCGGTCAGCGTCAGCCGTTCGACCGCGTCCTGGTCGACGCGCCCTGCACCGGACTGGGATCCCTGCGCCGCAGGCCGGAGTCGCGATGGCGGCGCCAGCCCTCCGACCTGGGACCGCTCACCGAACTCCAGCGCCAGCTGCTCGACTCCGCCGTCACCGCACTGGCCCCCGGCGGCGTCCTCGGCTACGTGACCTGTTCGCCGCACCCGGCCGAGACCGTGTTCCAGGTCCAGGACGTGCTCAAGCGGCACCCGGAGCTGGAACTGCTGGACACCGTGGGCGCCCTCGACGCGGTGGCCACCGGCGACGTCTCCGGTGCGGGGACCGCCGGCGCACCGGGCACCGCCCAGCTCTGGCCCCACCTGCACTCCACCGACGCCATGTTCATGGCCCTGTTCCGCAAGGGAGCCTCGTGATGACCCACGCCATGCCGCACCGCGCCGAGCACACCCGGGGGATCCACATCCACCCGTCGATCCTGTCCGCCGACTTCGCCCGGCTCGCCGAGGAACTGCAGCGGATCGGCGGAGCGGACGCGGTGCACGTGGACGTCATGGACAACCACTTCGTGCCGAACCTGACGTTCGGGCTGCCGGTGGTGCAGGCCATCCGCTCCGCGACCGACCTGCCCCTGGACGTCCACCTCATGATCGAGGACGCCGACCGGTGGGCTCCGGGCTACGCGGAGGCCGGGGCGGAGTCCGTGACCTTCCACGCCGAGGCCTCCGTGGCACCGATCCACCTGGCCCGTGAATTGCGCCGGCACGGCGCCCGGGCGGGGATGGCGATCAAGCCCCAGACCGCCGTCGAGCCCTACCTGGACATGCTCGCGGACCTGGACATGCTCCTGCTGATGACCGTGGAACCGGGCTTCGGCGGTCAGTCCTTCCTCGATGAGGTCCTGCCGAAGATCCGGCGCGCCCGCGAGGCCCTGGACGGTTCCGGCGTCCCGGTGGCGCTCCAGGTCGACGGGGGCATCACCGAGGACACCATCCTGCGCGCCGCCGAGGCGGGGGCAGACGTCTTCGTGGCCGGCTCGGCCGTGTACGGCGCCGAGGACCCGGCGGGCGCCATCGAGGCGTTGCGGCGCGCGGCCCTGGGCTGACCACCGCGGGGCCGGCGGGCCCCCATGACGCAGTGAGACATGGAACACGTCGCCTGCACGGGATGCGCGCCCAGACGTGGCACAATGGGGTCCAACGTGCTCCGGGGTCGGTGAGAATCCGAACCGGCGGTCAAAGTCCGCGACCCGCGAGTCGGCCTGCATCCGCAGTGCCGATGGACGGTTGAACCGGTGGAATTCCGGTACCGACAGTTAAAGTCTGGATGGGAGAAGCACGTGCAGCCCCGCCGTTCGGCGTGGAGTCGGAACCGTCATGGTCCGCACCCACTCCGAAGGGCGGACTCGCAGCATGATTCCCCGGAGCCGCCGCGTTCCGAAGGGAGAATCATGGACATCATGCGGTGGCTCGTCGACCTGTTCACCTGGTACATCCCCGTCGCCGGCGGGGGGCTGCTGGTGCGGGAAGTGGTCGGCAACATCTTCGGACTGGCCTCGGCCCTGGGCGGCATGCGCCGCAAGGTCTGGGCGTGGCCGGTCGGCATCATCGGCAACCTGATCCTGCTCACCGTGTTCCTCTCCGGCCTGTTCGGCGGGGCGGACACCGCGAACCTGCTGGGTCAGGCCGGTCGCCAGCTCATGTTCATCGCCGTGTCCGTCTACGGCTGGCGGCAGTGGCGCCGGGCCAGGGCCGAGCGCCACGGCCGGCACGGTATCGCCGACAACACGGCCATCTCGCCGCAGTGGGCCGGCTGGAGGGCCCGCATCGGGATCGTGGCCGCCATGGTCATCGGCACCGTGGCGCTCACGCCGCTGTTCAGCGCCCTGGGATCCTACGAGCCCGTGTGGGCGGACGCCTGGACCTTCGTCGGCTCACTGATCGCGACCTACGGGATGGCCCGGGGCTGGGTGGAGTTCTGGCTGGTCTGGGTGGCCGTCGACGTCGTGGGCGTCCCGCTGCTGTTCAGCGCCGGTTACTACGCCAGTGCCTTCATGTACCTGTTCTACGGCGTGTTCACCCTGGTCGGGTTCTTCGTCTGGGTGCGCGCCAAGGCACACGAGAAGCCGGAGGTCGAGACCCTCATCCCGGACCCGACGGTCCGGCCGGCCGCGCAGGACCCCGTCCCGACCCCGGTCCACACGCCATGAGCGGGACAGGCACCGTGGCCGTGGAGGCCACCCTCGAACTGGCCGTGCAGGCGGCGCTGCGCGGACCCCGGGGCGCGAACCCGCTGGTCGGCGCCGTGATCACCGTCGGGGACGAGGTGGTGGCCACCGGTCATCACCGCGGCCGGGGCACGGACCACGCCGAGGTGGACGCGCTGCGGCAGTTCCGGGGCGGAGGCCACGATGCGGCCGGTGCCACCCTGTGGGTCACGCTCGAGCCCTGCGACCACACCGGTTCCACGGGTCCGTGCACCGAGGCCATCCTGGCCTCCGGCATCCGGTCGGTGCGCTACGCCGTCGCCGACCCCACGGGGACCGGTGGCGGTGGAGCGGCCCGCCTGCGCGCGGCCGGTGTGGACGTCGCCCGGGTCCCCGACACCGCCGCGGGGACAGCACTCTCGCTGAACCGCCGCTGGCTCGCCGCCCGGGACGCCGGACGGCCCTTCGTCACCGGGCACCTGGCGCAGTCCCTCGACGGACGGGTGGCCGCCGCGGACGGGACGAGCCAGTGGATCACCGGCGAGCAGTCTCGCCGCCACGCCCACGAGGTCCGCTCTCGGGTCGACGCGATCGTGGTCGGCACGGGCACCGTCCTGGCGGACGATCCCCGGCTGACCGCCCGCCGCGACGACGGCACGGAGCATCCCGTCCAGCCCGTGCCGGTGGTGCAGGGCCTGCGCGACGTCCCCCGTGACTGGCTGCACGTGCGCAGCCACGACCCCGCCGAGGTGCTGGCCGCACTCGAGGGGCGGGGCGGTCCCTGGCCCCACGGCGGCGCCACCCCCGGCCACCTGCTCATCGAGGGCGGCCCCACCGTGCTCTCGGCCTGGCTCGCGGCGGACCTGGTGGACGAGCTGTTCGTCTACCAGGCACCGCTGGTCATCGGGCACGGCCCCTCCGGGCTGCACTGGCCGGAGAACACCACCCTGGGCCAGTCCCGCCCCCTCACCCTGGACGACGCCGAGACGGGTGGACTCAGCCGCCTCGGCCAGGACGTCCTGATCCATCTCTCCGCCTGATCACCCCGAAGGAAGAAACATGTTCACCGGAATCATCACCGAACTGGGCACGGTCTCCGCGCTGGAGTCCCTGCCGGAGCAGGACGCCGCCCGGCTGACCCTGCATGCCCCGCAGTCCCTCGTGGGCCTGGAGGACGGCGGCTCGATCGCCGTCAACGGGACCTGCCTCACGGCCACGGACATCCGGGCCGCCGCGGGCACCGTCACCGTCGACGTCATGGGCGAGACCCTGCGCCGCACCACCGTGGGCACCCTGGCCCCCGGGGACCGCGTGAACCTCGAACGCTGCGTCCCGGCGAACGGACGCCTGGACGGCCACGTCGTGCAGGGCCACGTCGACGGCACCGGCACCGTCGCCCGGATCGAGGTGCACGGCGACTGGCGGCAGGTGCGCATCGCCCTGCCGGCCGGCCTGGGCCGCTACGTGGCCGAGAAGGGCTCGATCGCCGTCGACGGCGTCTCCCTGACCGTGAGCGCGGTCAGCGCCCCGGCCCCGGGGCAGGACTGGTTCGAGGTCGGCGTCATCCCGGCCACCCTGACCGCCACGACCCTCGGCACCCGTGTGGTGGGGGACCGGGTGAACCTCGAGGTCGACGTCCTGGCGAAGTACGCCGCCCGCCTCCACGACTACGACCGGGCCCTCGAGACCGAGGAGGTGACGGCATGAGCGCGATCCACCTGGACCCGATCGGAGCCGCCGTGGCGGCCATCGCGGCGGGACGGGCCGTCGTCGTGGTCGACGACGAGGACCGGGAGAACGAGGGGGACATCGTCTTCGCCGCCGATGCCGCGACCCCCGAGCTCGTCGCCCTGACCGTGCGGTACACCTCCGGTGTCCTGTGCGCGCCGATGCCCCCGGACGTCGCCCGCCGCCTCGAGCTGCCGCCCATGACGGACCGCAACGAGGACCCCAAGGGCACGGCCTACACCGTCAGCTGCGACGCCATCGCCGGCACCACCACGGGGATCTCCGCCGCCGACCGCGCCATCACGCTCAAGGTCCTGGCCGACCCGTCGTCCACGGCGGACCTGGTCAGCCGGCCCGGCCACCTCTTCCCGCTGGTCGCGGCCCAGGGCGGGGTCCTGCAGCGCCGCGGCCACACCGAGGCCGCGGTGGAGCTCTCCCGCCTGGCCGGGCGCGCCCCGGTGGGTGCCATCGCCGAACTGGTCAACGACGACGGCACCATGATGCGCCTGCCCGAGCTGCGCCGGTTCGCCGACCGCCACGGCATGCCGCTCGTGTCGATCGAGGACCTCGTGGCCTACCTCGAGACCGGGGTGGACCCCGCGCTCGAGGGGCCCGGGTCCATGGCCGTGCCCACGGTCAGCCTGCCGACCCGGTACGGCACCTTCCAGGTCTCCGTGCACCCGGACCACGAGACGGGTGCCGAGCACATGGTGCTGCGCGCCCCCGTGCCGGACATGATGGACGCCTCCGGCCGGCCCCCGCTGGTCCGCCTGCACTCGGAGTGCCTCACGGGTGACGTCTTCGGCTCCGAGCGCTGCGACTGCGGCGCCCAGCTGGAGCACGCGCTGCGCCAGAGCGCCGCCGAGGGCGGGACGGTGATCTACCTGCGCGGCCACGAGGGCCGGGGGATCGGCCTGGCCAACAAGATCATGACCTACGCCCTGCAGGACGCGGGCATGGACACCGTGGCCGCCAACGAGCACCTGGGCCTGCCGGCGGACGCGCGCAGCTACCGCTCGGCCGCGGCCATCCTGCGGCGGATGGGACTGTTCCGCATCCGGCTGGTCACGAACAACCCGGACAAGGCGGAGCAGCTGACGCGCGCGGGCATCCACGTCGAGCAGATCGTGCCCAGCCCGGCACCGGTGACCGAGCACAACCGCGACTACCTCGCGACCAAGCGGGACCGGATGGCCCACCGGCTGGCCGGGGACCTGGTGCCGGATCGCAGCAGCACCACACCCCCGAGGGGGACCCCCACGATGACACCCCTCACGACACCCACGACCACAGGAGGACAGGCATGAGCGGACACGGAGCACCCCAGGGACTGGACATGACCAAAGCGCGCGCGGAGTCGCTGCGCGTCGCCGTCATCGCCGCGCAATGGCATGACGAGGTGATGGACGGGCTGCTGGCCGGCGCCCGCCGCGCGGCCGCCGAGGCCGGGATCGAGGCGGTCGAGGTGCGGGACCCGGGCACGTTCGAGCTGCCGGTCGCGGCCGCCCGGCTGGCGCCGCGGTTCGACGCCCTGGTGGCCCTGGGCGTCGTGATCCGCGGCGGCACCCCGCACTTCGAGTACGTCTGCTCCGGGGCGACGGACGGACTCGTGGACGTCTCCGTGCGCACCGGGACCCCGGTCGGCTTCGGGGTGCTCACGTGCGACACCGAGGAGCAGGCGCTGGACCGCGCCGGGCTTCCCGGTTCCAGCGAGGACAAGGGCTACGAGGCCTTCCAGGCCGCCGTCCTGACGGAGCTGGCCCTGCGCTGACGCCCCACGTTCTTCACATACGACGGCGACGGTCCGGGGCGGGGCCGCGCGGTCGGTACGCTAAAGGGGTGAAAACCTTCGATGAACTCTTCGCCGAGCTGCGCCACAAGGCCGAGACACGGCCGGAGGGCTCCGGCACCGTCGCCGAGCTCGACTCCGGGGTCCATGGGATCGGCAAGAAGATCGTCGAGGAGGCGGCCGAGGTCTGGATGGCCGCCGAGTACGAATCCGACGACGAGGCCGCGGAGGAGATCTCCCAGCTGCTGTACCACCTGCAGGTCCTGATGATCGCCAAGGGCCTGACCCTGCAGGACGTCTACCGGCACCTCTGACCCGTGCCGGTTCCCGCACCCGGGATCGCCCCCGTCCACCCACTCGTCACCACCCCAGGAGAACCAGCACCCATGCTGCGCATCGCCGTCCCCAACAAGGGCGCCCTGTCCGAGGCCGCCCGCGACATGCTCCAGGAAGCCGGCTACCTCCAGCGCCGCGACTCCAAGGAACTGGTCATGATGGATCCGGAGAACCAGGTGGAGTTCTTCTACCTGCGCCCCCGGGACATCGCCGTCTACGTCGGCCAGGGCACCCTGGACATCGGCCTGACCGGCCGGGACCTGTTCCAGGACGCCCAGGTGAACGGCTCCGCCGAGGAGATCATGGCCCTGGGCTTCGGCAAGTCCACGTTCCGCTTCGCCGCGCCGGTGGGCCGGTTCTCGTCCCTGGCGGACCTCGAGGGCAAGCGCATCGCCACGAGCTACGACGGGCTGCTGGAGGACTACCTGTCCACCCAGTCGGTCAAGCCGGAGATGATCGTGCACCTGGACGGTGCCGTGGAGTCCTCCGTGAACCTGGGCGTCGCCGACGCCATCGCGGACGTCGTGGAGACCGGTTCCACGTTGCGGGCCGCCGGCATGGAGACCTTCGGCGAGCCCATCATGCGCTCCGAGGCCATCATCATCGGCCAGTCCGGCAAGCGTCCCGAGGGCCTGGACGTGCTGCTGCGCCGCCTCCAGGGCGTGCTGGTGGCCCGCCGCTACGTGATGATCGACTACGACGTCAGCCGGGAGAACCTGGAACGGGCCTCCGCCGTCACCCCGGGGCTGGAATCACCGACGATCTCGCCGCTGCAGGACGAGGGCTGGGTGGCCGTGCGCTCGATGGTGCGCAAGGAGGACACCAACAAGGTGATGGACGAGCTCTACGACATGGGGGCCCGCGCCATCCTGGTCTCCGCCATCCACGCGATCCGGATCTGAGAGGAGCCCCCGTGACCGTTGCCGTACGTGTCATCCCCTGCCTGGACGTCGATGCCGGCCGGGTCGTCAAGGGCGTGAGGTTCGAGGACCTGCGGGACGCCGGTGACCCGGTCGAGCTGGCCCGCCGGTACAACGAGGCCGGCGCGGACGAGCTGACGTTCCTGGACGTGACCGCGTCCACGGCCGACCGCTCCACCACCTATGACGTGGTCGCCCAGACCGCCGAGGAGGTCTTCATCCCGTTGACCGTCGGGGGCGGGGTGCGGTCCGTGGAGGACGTGGACAAGCTGCTGCGCTCGGGTGCGGACAAGGTCTCCATCAACACCGCCGCGGTCGCCCGGCCCGAGGTCATCGACGAGATCACCCGGCGCTTCGGCTCCCAGGTGCTCACCCTGTCCCTGGACGCCCGCCGCACCGACGACCCCTCCGTGGCCTCCGGCTTCGAGGTCACCACCCACGGCGGCCGGCAGGGCACCGGCATCGACGCGGTGGCGTGGTGCCGGGAGGCCGCCGAGCGGGGGGTCGGGGAGATCCTGCTGAACTCCATCGACGCGGACGGCACCCAGGAGGGCTTCGACCTCGAGATGATCCGCGCGGTTCGCGCGGTCACCACCGTCCCGCTCATCGCCTCCGGCGGCGCCGGCTCCCCGGAGGACTTCCCGCCGGCCATCGACGCCGGCGCGGACGCCGTGCTGGCCGCCTCCATCTTCCACTTCGGTCCCGTGGACATGATCGCGCGGGTGAAGCAGGCCATCCGGGAGGCTGGTCACCCTGTCCGCTGAGGATCCCCGGACCGGTCGGGCCACCCAGGTCACCCCCCTCGTCCTGCAGCGGCTGACGGCACTGGGTTGGCCCGCGATCGAGGTCCAGCAGGTCGAGGGCTGGTCCGTGCGGTTCTCCTCCGGCATCACCCGGCGCGCGAACAGCGTGCTGTCCACCTCGATGCCGCGGGACCCCGCCGAGATCTCCGCGGCCGTCGACGAGGTGGAACGGCGCGCCGCCGAGCGCTGGCTGGCCCCGACCTTCCAGGTCTGGCAGCCGGCGTCGGGGACGTGGCCCGGTTCCGCGGCCGTGCCCGGACCGGACGGCACGGCCGGCGAGGACGACGACTTCCTCGAGGGGCAGCAGCGACTGGCCGACCTGCTCGAGCGGCGGGGTTACGAGAGCGTCGCCCCGACGCGGGTGCTGTGGCTGGGCCGTGAGGACATCCCGCAGCACACGGCCTGGGACCCGCGCGTGGGGATCGCCGAGACCCTCTCCGACGCCTGGCTGGACGCCCACATGGGCACCTCGGCCGACGCGATCGACCCCGCCAGCCGCATGGTCTACCGCCGCCTCCTGGCCGGCGGCAGCAGCCGGTTCTTCGACTACCCGGACGAGGACGGGACGCTGGCCGCGATCGCCAAGCTCTCCATCGTGCACGAGACGCCGGAACGGTCCTTCGGGGGCGTGTACGCCGTGAAGGTGCGCAAGGACCTGCGCGGCCGGGGGATGGTCGGCCCGATCATCGACGCGATCTTCCACCACGCCGTCCGGATGGGCCTGGAGGGGATCTGGATGCAGGTGGAGGAACGCTCGGAGAAGGCGCTGGCGCTGGCCGAGGACCTGGGCTTCACGACGGCGGCGCGGTACCGGTACCTGACCCGGCCCGCCTGAGCGCAGGTCAGTCGACGACGACCAGGGCGTTGTCCCGCCGCCCGAAGGCGTGCATGACGAGCTCGCCGGCCGGCCCCGAGATGGTCCGGGAGGGCTCTCCCGGACCGGGCCTGCGCGCGACGACCCGCTGGCCGGTGCTGCGGGCCAGCACGATCCCGGTGTCCTCGGAGCGATAGCGCAGCCGGGCCGAGCGGGCCAGCTCGGTGAACAGGGCGTCGGCGTACTCCTCGGCGAGGTGCCGCGGGGCCCAGCGGTGCTGGGCGCGCCGCACGTCCTCGGTATGGACGTAGAACTCCAGCAGGTTGGTCGCCTGCGCGGCCCGTCGCACGGCCGGCAGGTGCTGCAGCCGCTCGGCGAGCCGGCGCCCCGCCGAGGGGCCCGCGCTGATCCGCGCCACGAGGTCCTGGTAGGCCTCCGGGGTCGCCGCCGAGTCCCCGAGGTCCATGGTCCGGCGCTCCAGCCGGGACTGGAGGGGCTTCACCACGAGCCCGGCCACCAGCGGCGACCCCTCGCGGAGAACTATGTGCGCGGCCAGGTGCTGGGTCTGCCAGCCCTCACAGAGTGTCGGCTGGCCGGGGCCGGCCGACAGCAACGCCTCCACGAGTGCGTCGCGGGACGCGGCGGTGAAGTCCCTCGACGGGGCCCTGTCAGTGTCGTTCGGCATAACACGCCCCACGCTACACGGCGCATAGACTGGACCACCATGGAACAACCCGCCACGCTCGATCCCGCCATCTCCCGCCTGCTCAAGAAGAACCCCGACGGACTCGTGGCGGCCATCGCCCAGCAGCACGACACTGGTGAGGTGCTGATGCTCGGCTGGATGGACGAGGAGGCGCTGCGCCGGACGCTGACCTCCGGCCGGGCGACGTACTACTCCCGGTCCCGCCAGGAGTACTGGCGCAAGGGGGACACCTCCGGGAACACGCAGGCCGTCGTCTCGGTGTCCCTGGACTGCGACGGCGACGCCCTGCTGGTGCACGTGGACCAGACCGGCCCGGCGTGTCACACCGGGACGCGGACCTGCTTCGACGGCCGGCGCCTGCCGACGTCGACCGCCCCGGCGCCGGGACCCACGACCTTCCCGATCGCGGGGCACCCCCATGCGTGAACTCGGCGGCATCACCCCCTCGGCCGGGGAGTTCTCCGTCCTGGCCCGCCAGCACCGGGTCATCCCGGTGACCATGACCCTGCTGGCGGACGGCCTCACCCCGGTGGGGATCTACCGCCGGCTGGCCGCCGACGTGCCCGGCACGTTCCTCATGGAGTCCGCGGCGCAGGGCGGGGTGTGGTCCCGGTACTCATTCATCGGAGCCGGCAGCTCCGCGACGCTGACCACGCGCCGCGTCGAGGGCGGGGACGGACAGGTCGGTGTCAGCGCCCAGTGGCTCGGCACCCCGCCGGCCGGGGTGCCGACCGAGGGTGACCCGCTGGAGGTGCTCCGCGCCACCCTGGACCACCTGGCCACGGATGCCTGGGACGGCCCGGGGTCGGACCGGCCGAACCTGCTGTCCGGGATGGCCGGCTTCCTCGGCTGGCCCACGGTGCGGCGCTGGGAGAGGCTGCCCTCCCCGCCGCCGGACGACCTCGGCCTGCCCGAGCTGGCCCTGAACCTGATCACCGACCTGGCCGTGCACGACAACGTCGACGGCACCGTGACCCTCGTGGCCAACGCCATCAACCGCGACGGGCTGGACTCCGGGGTGGAGGCGGCCCACGCCGACGCCGTCGCCCGCCTCGAGTCGATGGTCCGCCGGCTCACGGCACCCACCCACGACCCGGTCTCCACGGCCCCGCCGGGCTGGCCGGACCTCGCCCCCGGTGAGCTGGCGACCCACGTGCGGGACTCCTGGACGCAGGAGGGCTTCCTCGACGCCGTGGCCAAGGCCCAGCAGGCCATCACCGACGGCGAGGTGTTCCAGATCGTGGTGTCGCGGCGCTTCTCCGCGGCGACCGACGCCGGCGGACTGGACGTCTACCGCGTGCTGCGGGCCATGAACCCGAGCCCCTACATGTACCTGTTCACCTTCGAGCGGCCCGACGGCGGCCGGTACCAGATCGTCGGGTCCTCGCCCGAGGCCCTGGTCACGGTGAACGACGGCTCCGTGATCACGCACCCGATCGCCGGGTCCCGGCCCCGCGGGGCGACGGTGGCCGAGGACCACCTGCACGAGAAGGACCTCGTCAACGACCAGAAGGAGCGTGCCGAGCACCTGATGCTGGTCGACCTGTCCCGCAACGACCTGTCCAAGGTCTGCGTCCCGGGGTCCGTGTCGGTCACCCAGTTCATGGAGGTCGAGCGCTTCAGCCACATCATGCACCTGGTCTCCCACGTGGAGGGGCGGCTGGCCCCGGGCAGCCGGGCGCTGGACGTGCTGGCCGCCGCCTTCCCGGCCGGCACCCTGTCCGGCGCCCCGAAGCCCCGGGCCCTGCAACTGCTGGACGAGTGGGAGCCCCAGGAACGCGGACCGTACGGGGGCGTGGTGGGCTACTTCGACCTCGCCGGGAACATGGACATGGCGATCAACATCCGCTCGGCCCTGCTGGTGGACGGCACCGCGTACGTCCAGGCCGGTGCCGGGATCGTCGCGGACTCCGTCCCCGAGGCGGAGGCGGCCGAGACGGTCACCAAGTCCAGCGCGCCGATGCGCGCCGTGCTGGCCGCCGGCCGGTTGCGGACCCTGCAGGTGCCGGACGCCGGGGACGAGGACGCGCAGTGAGCCTGACGCGACGCACCGCCGTGCTGTGGGCCATCGCCGCCGGGGCCGTGATCCTCGGGTCGGGCGCCCAGACGTGGATCCAGGCCAGCGGGCTGGCCGGGGTCCCGGATGCCACGGTGACGACCACCGGGAACCAGGCCGCCGCCGTCGTGCCCGCGATGGCCCTGGTGGGGATGGCCTCGGGCGTCGCCCTCTCGATGGCCCGGCGCATCGGCCGGGTGGTGACCTCGGTGCTCCTGGTCCTGGCCGGGGTGGCCACCGGATGGTCCGCGGTGAACGCCACGCTCCGGCCGGCGGACGCCGCCCGGGCCCAGGTCTCCGCGGCCACCGGCACCACGGCCGACGCCGCCGCCTACGCCCTGACCTTCTGGCCCTGGGTCACCCTGGCGGCGGGCGTGCTGCTGGCGGCCTGCGGGATCGCCGTGCTGGTGGCCAGCCGCGGCTGGCGCGAGAACCGCCGCTACGACACCCGGGCCACCGCCGCGACGGCCGCCGGGACCGGTGCCGGCGACGGCACGGGGCCGGGGGCCACCGGGCCCGTCGACGAGATCGACGCCTGGGACGAGCTGACCCGTGGTGAGGACCCGACCTGACCGTGGCGCCCCGGCCGTGATCTGCCGTGATCTACGCAGGGCCGGGGCGGTTCCGTGGCAGAATGAACGGCAGAACCGATCAGCTTCCGCAGGAAAGGTACGGTCCATGACCACCACGCGCCCCACCTCCGACGACGACCTCGTCCTGAACGACCCGACGCACGCCGAGCCGCTGGGCCACGGCAACTCGCCGGCCGCCTGGACCCTCGTCCTGCTGCTCCTGCTCGGTGCGGTCCTGGTGTCCATCGGCATGCTCGCGGACCTGATGTTCCTCACCATCGCCGGCATCGTCGCCGCGGTGGCCGGAGTGATCGCGGGCTTCGTCATGGGCAAGGCCGGCATGGGCACCAAGGGCCACGCCAAGGCCGCGCGCCACTGATGGCGACGGTTCTCGACGAGATCATCGTCGGGGTCCGCCAGGACCTCGAGGCCCGGCGCCGCGAGGTCCCCCTGGCCGCCATGCGGGAGCGGGCCGAGGAGGCCGTGCGGACCCGCCCGGCACGGGACGCCCACGCCGCCCTCGCCGGTGGCCGCGAGGATGCCGGCGGCATCCGGATCATCTCCGAGGTCAAGCGGTCCAGCCCGTCGAAGGGCGCGCTGGCCGAGATCTCCTCGCCGGCCGACCTGGCGCGGCAGTACGAGGCCGGGGGCGCCGCCGCGATCTCCGTGCTCACCGAACAGCACCGCTTCGGCGGGTCGCTGGCCGACCTCGACGCCGTGCGCGCCGCCGTGGGCATCCCGGTGCTGCGCAAGGACTTCACCGTCGACGAGTACATGGTCTACGAGGCCCGCGCCCACGGTGCCGACCTGGTGCTGCTGATCGTCGCGGCCCTGGACGACGCAGAACTGGCCGGACTGCTGCAGCTCACCCACGATCTCGGCATGAACGCCCTCGTGGAGGCGCACACCCCCGAGGAGATCGAGCGGGCCGTCGCCGTGGACGCGCGCATCGTGGGCGTGAACGTGCGCAACCTCAAGACCCTCGACGTCGACCCGCACAACTACCGCAACCTCGCCCCGCACCTTCCCGAGGGCGTGGTCCGGGTGGCGGAGTCCGGGGTGGAGGGACCCGAGCAGGTCGCCGGCTACGCGCAGGACGGTGCCGACGCCGTCCTGGTCGGCGAGGCCCTGGTGAAGCACGGCGACCCGTCCCAGGCGATCCGGGACTTCCGCGCGGCCTCGGTGACGGCCCGGGCCCGCTGACATCCGGCACCACAGCACAGGCACTGAACAGACTGGACCGAGACATGATTGAGCACACCGGCAGCTACCAGAACCAGCCCGGGCCGTACTTCGGCCCGTACGGCGGCCGCTGGATGCCCGAATCCCTGATCGCCGCCCTCGAGGAGGTCGAGCGCACCTTCACCGAGGCCCGTGAGGACCCGGAGTTCATCGCGCGACTGCAGGACCTGTTCACGAATTACGTGAACCGGCCGTCCCTGCTCACCGAGGTGCCCCGGTTCGCCGCCGACACCCCGGGCGTGCGGGTCTTCCTCAAGCGCGAGGACCTCAACCACACCGGTTCGCACAAGATCAACAACGTCATCGGCCAGGCACTGTTGGCGCAGCGGATGGGCAAGACCCGCCTCATCGCCGAGACCGGGGCCGGTCAGCACGGCGTGGCCACCGCCACGGCGGCCGCCCTGTTCGGCATGGAGTGCACCGTCTACATGGGCGAGGTGGACACCCAGCGCCAGGCCCTCAACGTGGCCCGCATGGAGATGCTCGGTGCCGAGGTCGTGGCTGTCACGACCGGTGCCCGCACCCTCAAGGACGCCATCAACGACGCGTTGCGGGACTGGGTCGCCTCCGTGGACACCACCCACTACCTGCTGGGCACGGTCACCGGACCGGCGCCGTTCCCCGCCATGGTCCGCTACTTCCACTCCGTCATCGGCGAGGAGGCCCGCGAGCAGGTCCTGGCCCAGACCGGACGCCTGCCGGACGCCGTGTGCGCCTGCGTGGGCGGCGGATCCAATGCCATGGGCATCTTCCACGGTTTCCTGGACGACCCGGGCGTCGAGCTCTACGGCCTGGAGGCCGGCGGGGAGGGCATGGACACCGGCCGCCACGCCGCCTCCATCAACCTGGGCCGCACGGGCGTGCTGCACGGAGCGCGCACCTACCTCATGCAGGACGAGGACGGACAGACCGTCGACTCGCACTCCATCTCCGCCGGCCTCGACTACCCGGCCGTCGGTCCCGAGCACGCCTGGCTGCACGACACCGGCCGGGCCACGTACGAGCCGGTCACCGACACCGAGTGCATGGACGCCTTCCAGCGGCTGTGCCGGACCGAGGGGATCGTGCCGGCGATCGAGTCCTCCCACGCCCTGGCCGGCGCCCTGCGACTGGCCCGCCGCTGGGCGGACGAGGGTCTCATCGGCCCGGACACGCCCGAGGACGAGCAGAAGATCATCGTCGTGAACCTCTCCGGACGCGGCGACAAGGACGTGGCCACCGCCGCGAAGTACTTCGGGATGCTGCCGGACGCCGAGACCCCCGCCGGCGGGGACGCCGAGGCCGTGGCGGCCCGGCCGGAAGGAGCCCAGAGCTGATGTCCGAGACCGTCAACACCGTGCACTCGCGCACCGCCGAGGCGATCGAGGCCGCCCGCGCGGCCGGGCGCACCGCCCTGATCGGCTACCTGCCCGCCGGGTACCCCACCGTCGAGGACTCCATCGAGGCGGCCGTGGCCCTGGGCAACAACGGGGCGGACGTCATCGAGATCGGCATCCCCTACTCGGACCCGGTCATGGACGGCCCGGTCATCCAGGCGGCCACCAGCCAGGTCCTGGCCGACGGCTTCCGGATCGACTCCGTGTTCGACATCGTCAAGGCCGTCTCGGCACGGACCGACGCGGTCGTGCTCGTGATGACCTACTGGAACATCGTGGACCGGATGGGCGTGGACACCTTCGCCCGCCGGCTGTCCGAGGCCGGGGGAGCGGGCATCATCACCCCGGACCTCGTCCCCGAGGAGGCCGGTGACTGGTTCGAGGCCTCGGACCGGTACGGGCTGGACCGGGTCTTCCTCACCGCCCCCAGCTCCACCGACGAGCGGATCAAGCTCGTCGTCGGGTCCAGCCGCGGCTTCGTCTACGGCGTCTCCGTCATGGGCGTCACCGGCGCCCGCACCGAGGTCTCCTCGGCCGCCGAGCAGGTGGTGGCCCGTGCCCATGCGGCCGGTGCCCCGCGCGTGGCGGTCGGGCTGGGGATCTCCCGGCCCGAGCACATCCGCGAGATCGGGCGGTACGCCGACGGCGCGATCGTGGGCACCGCCCTGGTGAGCGCCCTGCGCGACGGCGGCCCGGCCGCCGTCGGGACGCTGACCGCCGAGCTGGCGTCCGGAGCGGTGAGGGACGGGGCCGACGCGTGAACGCGGTGCTGGTCACCGGAGCCATCCCCGCCCCCGGCTGGGACGGATTCCACCTCGGACCGGTGACGGTCCACGCCTACGCGCTGTGCATCATCGCCGGGATCATCGCCGGCCTGTGGCTCGGTACCGCCCGCTGGAAGGCCCGCGGCGGCCCCGAGGGCGGCATCATCGACGTCTCCATCTGGGCGATCCTGTTCGGGCTCGTCGGCGCCCGGCTCTACCACGTGTTCTCCTCGCCGGACGCCTACTTCGGCCCGGGGTTCGACGGCACCGGGGACCTGACGAGGATCTGGCGGGTCTGGGAGGGCGGCCTGGGGATCTGGGGCGCCGTGGCCCTGGGTGCGGTCGGCGCCCTGATCGCCTGCCGGCGGTACGGGTTCAAGCTCTCCGCCTATGCCGACGTCGTGGCCCCCGGCGTGCTGCTGGCCCAGGGCATCGGCCGGCTGGGCAACTACTTCAACCAGGAACTCTTCGGTGGACCCACCACCCTGCCGTGGGGCCTGCAGGTCAGCCCCGAGAGCCCCAACTGGCCCGCCGGGACCCTGGAGGGCACGCTGTTCCACCCCACGTTCCTCTACGAGATGCTGTGGAACCTGGCCGGCGTCGGGCTCCTGCTGCTCATCGACCGGCGACTGCGCCTGCGCCGCGGGATGATGGTCTGGGCCTACGTGGCCTGGTACACGGCCGGGCGCACCTGGATCGAGATGATGCGCATCGACGATGCCGAGATGATCACCCTCTTCGGCGTCACCCAGCGGCTCAACGTGTGGACCTCCCTATTGCTGTTCCTGATCGCCGTGGGCTTCCTCATCGGGCTCTGGGCCACCCGGCCCAGGACCGCCGAGGCGCGGGCCGCCGCCGACTCCGTCTGGAGGCCGGGCCGCGAGCCGTCCGCCGTGGAGGAGGGCCCGGACGCCGCCGCCCCCGCCCCGGCCGGGACCACGCCGGAAACGGAACCGACGCCTGATGGTCACAAAGTTAACGCGGACGAAACACAGAATGAGGGTTTTTCGCGTCGAAACGACGCGTGAGCCCCCCACCGGTCGCTAGTATTTACTCCACTGCACCGGCCACGGGTGACGCGGATGATCTCCAGCGTGCCTGAGCCGTCACCGGGGCCAACGACGTCCCCTTCCACCGCCCGAGTTCGCTCGGCACACCGGAAGGACCTCCATGACGTCACGCCCAGCTGCGGAGAACGCCCCCCGAGACGATGACGCGGCGCTGCCCGACGACAGCGCCGCCGAGGCCATGGCACGGGACCCGAAGAACCCGTTCAACCGCTTCTCCGCCATCCCGCCCGAGCAGGGCCTGTACCGTCCGGACACGGAGACCGAGAACTGCGGCCTGGCCGTGATCGCGACCCTGCGCGGCACGCCCGGCCACGACATCGTCGAGCACGCCCTGGTGGCCCTGCGCAACCTGGAGCACCGCGGCGGCGTCGGCGGCGACGACGGCACCGGCGACGGCGCCGGCCTGCTGATGCAGGTGCCGGACGAGTTCCTGCGCGCCGTCGTGGGCTTCGAGCTGCCCGCCGCCGGGGACTACGCCGTCGGCACCGCCTTCCTGCCCCAGCCCCAGGCCGAGTACGACGAGGCCGTGGCGGGGATCGAGCGACTGGCCGCCGACGAGGGGCTGACCGTGCTGGGCTGGCGCCCGGTCCCGGTCGACGAGACCGTCATCGGTGCCTCCGCGCGATCGGTGATGCCGCGTTTCGAGCAGCTGTTCATCACCGCCGAGGACTCCCTGGACGTGCGCGCCTGGCGGTTGCGCAAGCGGGCCCAGAACCGCTTCGGCGTGTACTTCCCGTCGCTGTCCCCGCAGACCATCGTCTACAAGGGCATGCTGTCCACGGGGCAGCTGCAGCCGTTCTACCCGGACCTGTCCGATCCCCGGTTCAAGACCTCGCTGGGGATCGTGCACTCCCGGTTCTCCACCAACACCTTCCCGTCCTGGCCGCTGGCCCAGCCGTTCCGCACCATCGCCCACAACGGCGAGATCAACACCGTCAAGGGCAACCGCAACTGGATGCGCGCCCGGCAGTCCCTGCTGGACTCTCCCGTGCTCGGCGAGGACCCGGAGAAGCTCTACCCCATCTGCACGCCGGGGGCCTCGGACTCCCAGTCCTTCGACGAGGTGGCCGAGCTGCTGATGCTGGGCGGGCGGCCGCTGAGCCACGCGGTCATGATGATGATCCCGGAGGCCTGGGAGAACCACGGCTCCATGGACCCGGACCGGCGCGCGTTCTACCAGTACCACTCCATGCTCATGGAGCCGTGGGACGGGCCCGCCGCCGTCGCCTTCACGGACGGTCGCCAGGTCGGCGCCGTGCTGGACCGCAACGGCCTGCGCCCGGCCCGCTACTGGGTCACCGACGACGGTCTGGTGGTGCTGGCCTCCGAGGTCGGCGTGCTGCCCCTGGCCCCCGCGCGCGTCGTCCGAAAGGGCCGCGTGGCCCCGGGCCGGATGTTCCTCGTGGACGCCGTGGCCGGCCGGATCATCGAGGACGACGAGGTCAAGGCCGAGGTCGCCGCCGCCAACCCGTGGCGCCGCTGGGTGGCCGAGAACCTGGTGGACCTCGCGGACCTGCCCGAGCGCGAGCACGTGCGCTACTCGGCCCAGTCCGTGGCCCACCGCCAGCGGACCTTCGGCTACACCACCGAGGAGCTGCGCGTGCTCATCGGGCCCATGGCCGCCACGGGTGCAGAGCCCCTCGGCGCCATGGGCACGGACACCCCGATCGCTGTGCTCTCGAAGCGGCCGCGGCTGCTGTTCGACTACTTCACGCAGTCCTTCGCGCAGGTCACCAACCCGCCGCTGGACGCGATCCGCGAGGAACTGGTCACCTCGATGCGCACCTCGATCGGCCCGGACGGCAACCTGCTGTCCACGGAGCAGGTGCGCACCCGGCACGTCAACCTCGAGTTCCCCGTGATCGACAACGACCAGCTGGCCAAGATCGCCAACCTGCGCGAGCAGCCCTCCGAGGGCGGACCCTCGCGCCGCGGCGCCAAGGTCGCCCTGAAGGTGCGCGGCCTGTACCGGGTCGACGCCGGCGCGGCCGGCCTGCGCGCCCGGCTCACCGAGATCTGCGAGCAGGTCTCCACCGCGGTGAACCGCGGGGTGCAGTTCATCGTGCTCTCCGACCGCGACTCCAACGCCCAGTGGGCGCCGATCCCCTCGCTGCTGCTGCTCTCGGCCGTGCACCACCACCTGCTGTCCTCCGCCAACCGGACGCGGGCCTCGCTGCTCGTGGAGGCCGGGGACGTCCGCGAGGTCCACCACGTGGCGGTGCTGATCGGCTACGGCGCCTCGGCCGTCAACCCGTACCTGGCCATGGAGTCCGCCGAGGCGCTCGTGCGCACCGGCGCCATCACCGGCGTCACCGCGGAGCAGGCCGTGGCCAACCTGATCAAGGCCCTGGGCAAGGGCGTGCAGAAGATCATGTCCAAGATGGGCATCTCCACGGTCGCCTCCTACTGCGGCGCCCAGACCTTCGAGGCCATCGGCCTGTCCCGGTCCCTCGTGGACCGGTACTTCGCCGGCACCCACACCCCCATGGGCGGGGTGGGGCTGGAGGTCATCGCCGCGGAGAACCAGCAGCGGCACTGGGCGGCGTACCCGCCGGACGGCAACGACATCGACCCGTACCGCGAGCTGGAGACGGGCGGGGAGTACCAGTGGCGCCGGGACGGGCCGCCGCACCTGTTCAACCCGGAGACGGTGTTCCGGCTGCAGCACTCCACCCGGACCCGCCAGTACGACGTCTTCAAGGACTACACCCGCCGGGTGGACGAGCAGTCCCAGGACCTGATGACCCTGCGCGGACTGCTGCGCCTGAAGACGGGGGTGCGCGAGCCGGTCCCGCTGGACGAGGTGGAGCCGGTCTCCTCGATCGTGAGGCGCTTCTCCACCGGGGCGATGAGCTACGGCTCCATCTCCCGGGAGGCGCACGAGACGCTGGCCATCGCCATGAACCGGCTGGGCGGCAAGTCCAACACCGGTGAGGGCGGAGAGGACCCCGAGCGGCTGCTCGACCCGGAGCGCCGATCGGCGATCAAGCAGATCGCCTCCGGCCGCTTCGGCGTGACCAGCCTGTACCTGGCCACCGCGGACGACCTGCAGATCAAGATGGCCCAGGGCGCCAAGCCCGGCGAGGGCGGCCAGCTGATGGGCACCAAGGTCTACCCCTGGGTGGCGTCCACGCGGCACTCCACGCCCGGGGTGTCCCTGGTGTCCCCGCCGCCGCACCACGACATCTACTCGATCGAGGACCTCGCCGAGCTGATCCACGACCTCAAGCGCGCCAACCCGGCCGCCCGCGTGCACGTCAAGCTCGTCTCCGAGTCCGGGGTGGGCACCGTGGCGGCCGGCGTGACCAAGGCCAAGGCCGACGTCGTGCTCATCTCCGGCCACGACGGCGGCACCGGCGCCTCGCCGCTGAACTCGCTCAAGCACGCCGGCGCCCCCTGGGAGCTGGGCCTGGCCGAGGCCCAGCAGACGCTGATGCTCAACGGGCTGCGCGACCGCGTGGTGGTCCAGGTCGACGGGCAGCTGAAGACCGGCCGGGACGTCGTGATCGCCGCCCTGCTGGGCGCCGAGGAGTACGGCTTCGCCACCGCGCCGCTCGTGGTCTCCGGCTGCATCATGATGCGGGTGTGCCACCTGGACACCTGCCCCGTGGGCGTGGCCACCCAGAACCCCGAGCTGCGCTCCCGCTTCACCGGGACCCCGGAGTTCGTGGTCACCTTCTTCGAGTACATCGCCGAGGAGGTGCGGGAGTACCTCGCCGAGCTGGGCTTCCGGTCCCTCGAGGAGGCGATCGGCCACATCGAGGTCCTCGACCGGGACGAGTCCCTGGACCACTGGAAGACCGGTGGGCTGGACCTGTCCGGCATCCTGTCCGGCTACGATCCGGCCGACCCCGAGAAGGCGCGGCAGCTGCTCAGCCACACGGGGCAGAACCACGAGCTGGACCGGCACTTCGACAACGACCTCATCACCGCCGCCGAGCCGGCGATCGCCACCGGGCAGCCGCTCGAGGTGTCCAAGGCGATCGTCAACACCGACCGTGCCGCCGGGACCATGCTGGGCTACCACGTGACCCGGGCCCGGCTGCTGGACGAGCTGGCGGACGACACCATCACCGTGCGGCTCACGGGCGAGGCCGGACAGTCCCTCGGGGCGTTCGTGCCCGCGGGCATCACCCTGCGGCTCGAGGGCGACGCCAACGACTACGTGGGCAAGGGCCTGTCCGGCGGACGGATCGTCGTGCGCCCGGACGAGCGGGCCGGGTTCGCCGCCGAGGACAACGTCGTGGCGGGCAACGTCATCGGCTACGGGGCCACGTCCGGCGAGCTGTACCTTCGCGGTCGCGTGGGCGAGCGGTTCCTGGTGCGCAACTCGGGGGCCAGCGCCGTCGTGGAGGGCATCGGGGACCACGGCTGCGAGTACATGACCGGTGGCCGGGCCCTGATCCTGGGCCGCACCGGGCGCAACTTCGGGGCCGGCATGTCCGGCGGTGTGGCCTGGGTCCTGGACCTGGACCGCACCGTGATGAACCCGCTGGCGATGGCGAACGGGGACCTGCTGCTGCTGGAACCCCGGCCCGAGGACCGGGAGGCGATCGCCGAACTGCTGGCCCGGCACCACGCCGAGACCGGGTCGCCGGTGGCGGCCCACCTGCTGGCCACGCTGGACGAGGCCCTGCCCCGGTTCACCACCGTGCTGCCGGCCACCTACGACGCCGTGCTCAAGGCCCGCGCGGCCGTCATCGATGAAGGACTGGACCCGGACGGCGTCGACGCCTGGGGTCGGATTCTGGAGGCAACCAATGGCTGATCCCCGTGGATTCCTGACCAACCGCGAACGCCGGGACCGTCCGTCCCGTCCGGTGCCCGTGCGCATCATGGACTTCAAGGACGTCTACGCCCGGCAGGACCCGGCCGTGGTGCGCCAGCAGGCCGGGCGCTGCATGGACTGCGGCGTGCCGTTCTGCCACCAGGGCTGCCCGCTGGGCAACCTCATCCCCGAGTGGAACGACCTGGTCCGCCAGGGCCGGATGGAGGAGGCGGCGGCACGGCTGCACGCCACCAACAACTTCCCCGAGGTCACCGGGCGCATCTGCCCGGCGCCCTGCGAGTCCTCCTGCGTGCTGGGCATCAACCAGCCGGCGGTGACCATCAAGCAGACCGAGGTGTCGATCGCGGACGCCGCCTTCGACAACGACTGGCTCGATCCGGTCATCCCGCAGCGGCTCAACGGGCACACGGTGGCCGTCGTCGGCTCCGGCCCGGCGGGGCTGGCCGCGGCCCAGCAGCTCACGCGGGCCGGGTTCACGGTGGCCGTCTTCGAGCGGGACGAGAAGGTCGGCGGACTGCTGCGCTACGGCATCCCGGACTTCAAGATGGAGAAGGACATCCTGGACCGGCGCATCGAGCAGATGGTCGCCGAGGGCACCCGGTTCCGCACCTCCGTGTCCATCGGCGAGGACATCACGTGGTCCGAACTGCGTGAGCGCTACGACGCCGTCATCATCGCCACCGGTGCGCCCGTGCCGCGCGACCTGCCCGTCACCGGCCGGCACCTGGCCGGGATCCACCCCGCCATGGACTACCTCGTGCAGTCCAACCGGGTGGTGGCCGGCCAGCAGGTCCCGGACCAGATCCGGGCCGACGGCAAGCACGTGATCGTGCTCGGCGGCGGGGACACCGGCGCGGACTGCATCGGCACCGCGCACCGCCATGGCGCGGCCTCCGTCACCACGCTGGCGATCGGCCGGGAACTGCCCACCGAGCGGCCGGAGGACCAGCCCTGGCCCACCATGCCGAAGGTCTTCGAGGTGACCAGCGCCGACGCCGAGGGCGGCACCCGCGAGTACCTGGCCTCGACCGTGGAGTTCCTCGACGACGGCAACGGCCACGTCCGCGCCCTGCGGGTGGCGGAGACCGAGTACCTGCCGGACGGGCGGCGGGTGCCCCGGCCGGGCACCGAACGGGAGATCCCGGCCGACCTCGTGCTGCTGGCCCTCGGGTTCACGGGGGTGGAGGACACCGGGCTGACCCAGGGACCGGACGGCGCCGGCGTCGTGCTCGAGGGCGGCCTGGTCCGCCGGGACCGGCGGTACGAGACGGACACCCCGGGGGTGTTCGTGGCCGGCGACGCAGGGCGCGGGGCCTCGCTGGTGGTGTGGGCGATCGCCGAGGGCCGGGCCTGTGCCCGGGCCGTGGACGAGTCGCTGGAGAGCTGGACCCGCTTGCCCTCCCCGGTGGAGCCCACGGACCGGCCGATCGCGGTGCGCGCCGACGACGGTGCCCTGCGGCCGCGGCGGCGTGAGTACGCCTCCGAGGCGGCCGAGGCCCGGGTGCGCGGATGATCCGGTCGTTCACCCGCACGTCGTCCCGCGTCAGTCCCGGAAGGGACCTTCCGCTCGTTAGGGTGGAACCATGAGACACGCGAAGATCGTTGCCACGTTCGGTCCGGCCACGGAGGGATACGAGAACACCAGGGCGCTGATCGCCGCGGGCGTGGACGTCGCGCGGATGAACATGAGCCACGGCACGTACGAGGTGCACGAGCGGACCTACGCGGACATCCGCCGGGCCGCCACGGACCTGGACCGCCCGGTGGCGGTCTTCGCCGACCTGCAGGGCCCGAAGATCCGGCTGGGCCGGTTCGCCGACGGGCCGCACGCGCTGGCCGTGGGGGACCGGTTCACGATCACCACCCAGGAGGTGGAGGGCACCGCCGAGCGGTGCGGCACCACCTTCAAGGGGCTGCCGCAGGACGTCCGCACCGGGGACACCCTGCTGATCGACGACGGCAAGGTCGCGCTGCGGGCCGTGGAGGTCACGGACACGGACGTGGTCACCGAGGTCACCGTGGCGGGCACCGTGTCCAACAACAAGGGCATCAACCTGCCGGGCGTGGCGGTCAACGTCCCGGCACTGTCGGAGAAGGACGAGGAGGACCTGCGCTGGGCGCTGGACCTCGGCGTGGACATGGTGGCGCTGTCCTTCGTCCGCTCGGCCCAGGACGTGCAACGCGTGCACGAGATCATGGCGGAGCAGGGCCGGAAGGTCCCGGTCATCGCCAAGATCGAGAAGCCGCAGGCGGTGGAGGCCCTGCACGGGATCGTGGACGCGTTCGACGCGATCATGGTGGCCCGCGGCGACCTGGGCGTGGAACTGCCGCTCGAGGACGTCCCGGTGGTGCAGAAGCGGGCCATCGAGCTGGCCCGGCGCTGGGCCAAGCCGGTCATCGTGGCCACGCAGGTGCTCGAGTCGATGATCGACAACCCCCGGCCGACCCGCGCCGAGGCCTCGGACTGCGCCAACGCGGTGCTCGACGGCGCCGACGCCGTGATGCTCTCGGGCGAGACCTCGGTGGGCAAGTACCCGGTGGTCACCGTGGAGACGATGGCCCGGATCATCGAGTCCACCGAGACCCACGGCCTGGACCGGATCCTGCCGCTGGGGTCGCGGCCGAAGACCCGCGGCGGGGCCATCACCCGGGCCGCCGTGGACATCGCCAACCAGCTCGACGTGCGCTACCTGGCCACCTTCACGCAGTCCGGCGACTCGGCCCGGCGGTTGTCCCGGTTGCGGCCGCACCAGATGGTCTACGCGTTCACCCACGTGGAGCACACCCACAACATCCTGTGCCTGTCCTGGGGGGTGTTGCCGAAGATGGTGCCGTTCGCCGACTCCACCGACGAGATGACGGCCCAGGTGGACCGTTCGCTGCTCAAGGAGGGCATCGCCGGGGTCAACGACCTCGTGGTCATCGCGGCCGGTTCGCCTCCCGGCCAGGCGGGTTCCACGAACACGGTCAAGGTGCACCGGATCGGCGACCTCGCGGACTCCGGCGGACTGCTGCAGGGCTACCAGCGTCCGGCGCGGGAACGGGTGGGCGTGTGGCCGGCGCGGTCCCCGCTCTGAGATGATCACGGACACGGACCGCGGCCACCTGCGGCGATGCGTGGAACTGGCCGAGGCGGCCCTGGGGAGCGGGAACGAGCCCTTCGGCTCCGTGCTGGTCTCCGCGGACGGCGCCGTGCTCCTCGAGGACCACAACCGGGTGGGCGGCGGGGACGCCACGCGTCACCCGGAGTTCGCGATCGCCCGGTGGGCCGCCGGGCACCTGAGCCCGGACCAGCGGTCCACGTCCGTGGTCTACACCTCCGGTGAGCACTGCGCCATGTGCTCCGCCGCGCATGCCTGGGTGGGACTGGGACGGATCGTCTACGCCAGTTCGAGTGCCCAGCTGGGCCGGTGGTTCCGCGGGCTGGGAGTCCCGCCCGGACCGGTCGCGGCGCTGTCCATCCGGCAGGTCGCCCCCGGGGTGCCGGTCGACGGCCCGGACGAGGAGCTCGCGGAGCAGGTCCGGAGGCTGCATCACCGCTATCACCGCTATCACCGCTTCGAGGAGGGTGCGGGCTCAGCGGACCCCGCCGGCGGAGTCAGCCCATCTGGTCGATGACCGTCTGGGCCACCTCCCGCATCGTCAGGCGACGGTCCATGGAGGTCTTCTGGATCCACCGGAAGGCCTCGGGCTCGGACAGGTCCAGGGTGGTCGTCAGCACGGACTTCGCCCGGTCCACCAGCTTGCGGGTGGCGAACTGCTCGGTGAGGTCGGAGACCTCGGCCTCCAGGGCGCGCAGCTCCTCGAACCGGGCCACCGCCAACTCGATCGCCGGCACCAGGTCGTTCTCGCTGAAGGGCTTGACCACGTAGGCCATCGCCCCGGCCTGGCGGGCCCGTTCCACCAGCTCTCGCTGGCTGAAGGCGGTCAGCAGCACCACGGGCGCCACCCGGTCCCGGGCGATCTGCTCGGCGGCGGTGATGCCGTCCATGATGGGCATCTTCACGTCCATCAGCACCACGTCCGGCTGCAGCTCCGTGGCCAGCTCCACCGCCCGCTGGCCGTTGTCCGCCTCGCCGACCACCGCATAGCCCTGGGACGAGAGGATCTCCACGATGTCGAGGCGGATCAGCGTCTCGTCCTCGGCGACGACGACGCGCAACGGCTCATCGGTGCTCGGGGCGGTGCTCTCGGTCGGCATGGTGGCTCCTCGCAGGTGGGGACGGTTCACGGGACTCACGGTTCAGCGTATCCCGAGGCCGGGTCCCGGCGGTCGCGCGTGTATCCTTGTGGAGTTGCCTCGCCGGATCCCGGCGGGCCCCAATGGCGGAACTGGCAGACGCGCCGCACTCAAAATGCGGTATCGAGAGATGTGTGGGTTCGAGTCCCACTTGGGGCACTGGCGGCGGGGCGGTGCGACCGCCCGCGGCCGTTAGTCCTTCCGGCGCTCCGGGTCGAGGATCATATTGGTGATCCTCGCGCTGGACAGCCGCCGTCCCTGCTCGTCGGTCATGACGATCTCGTGCGTGGTCAGCGTCCCGCCCAGGTGGATCGGTGTGCAGGTCCCCGTCACGGTGCCCCGCTGGATCCCCCGGTGATGCGTGGCCCCGATCTCGATCCCGACCACCGGCTTGCCGGCGTGCAGGACCGCGGCGATGGACCCCAGGGTCTCGGCCAGCACCAGGTGGGCCCCGCCGTGCAGCAGCCCGGCGTTCTGCTCGTTGCCGGCCACCGGCATGGTGGCGACCATGCGCTCCACGGTCATCTCCTGGAACACGATGCCCATCTTGGCGGTCAGCGGACTGATCCCCAGCCGGCCCAGCCTGCCGTGGATCTCCTCCGGGATCCCCGAGTCCAGCATGAGCCGCCGCAGCTCCTCGGGCGAGGGGTCCGGCGTGACCCCGGGGACGAAGGCGTAGGGGGCCGCGGCGGGGGCGCGTGTCTGGGCTGAGTCCATGAGCATTAGGCTGGCACCCGTGACTGATTCGAGCAATTCCGCACCTGACACCGCCCAGCGACTGCTGGTCATCGACGGCCACTCGATGGCCTTCCGGGCCTTCTACGCCCTGCCGGTGGACAACTTCGTCACGGACACCGGTCAGCACACCAACGCCGTCTACGGCTTCACCACCATGCTGCTGACCATGATCCGCCAGCAGAAGCCCACGCACGTCGCGGTCGCCTTCGACCTGGACACCCCCACCTTCCGCTCCGAGCAGTATGAGGAGTACAAGGCGGGCCGGTCCAAGACCCCGGAGGAGTTCCACGGGCAGGTCGAGCTGATCCAGAAGGTCATGGAGGCCATGAACATCCCCACCATCACGGTGGACGGCTTCGAGGCGGACGACATCGTGGCGACGATGGCGGCCCAGGCCGAGGCGGCCGGCTGGCAGACCCGGGTGGTCTCGGGCGACCGGGACGCGTTCCAGCTCATCACCGACCGGACCCTGGTGCTGTACCCGAAGAAGGGCGTCTCGGACATCCCGCCGATGGACGCCGCCGCGATCGAGGCGAAGTACGGCGTGCCCCCGCAGCGCTACCCGGACCTGGCGGCCCTGGTGGGGGAGAGCGCCGACAACCTGCCGGGCGTGCCGGGCGTGGGCCCGAAGACCGCCGCGAAGTGGATCGGGCTGTACGGCACGGTCGAACAGGTCCTGGAGCACGCCGAGGAGATCAAGGGCAAGGCGGGCCAGTCCCTGCGGGACCACGCCGAGTCCGTCCGCCGCAACCGCAGGCTCAACGCGCTGGTGACGGACATGGACCTGCCCGTGGCGCTGGAGGCCACCGAGCTCGAGCACCCGGACCACGAGCAGATCGAGGACCTCTTCGACGCCCTGCAGTTCAACGCCGTGCGCCAGCGCCTGTTCGACACCCTCGCCGAACGGCTGGGCGGCGAGCCCGAGGCCGCCCCGGCCGAGCAGACCCCGGACTTCGCGGTCGCCACCACCGCCGAGGAGCTGGAGGCGTTCATCACCGCACACGGGGCCAACCTGGTGGGCGTGCACGTGGTCCTGGACGGGCCCGCCATCCTGCCCAAGCGCAAGATCCCGGCCCCCGGGGACTACGGGGTCCCGCTCGGGGCGGCGCTCGTGGCGGAGGGCGCCGCCGTCTACGTCCCCCTGGACACGCCCGACGCCGGCGCCGGCCCGGTGCTGGCCGACTATCTGTCCCAGTCCGGTGCGCAGAAGGCGGTGTACGACCTGAAGGCGGCCGGCAAGGCCCTCAAGGCCTCGGGTGCCCGGACCGCACTGGGGCGCGCCGTGGCGCTGGCCGGCGTCGTGGACGACGTGCTGCTCTCGGCCTACCTGATCTCCCCGGACCGCCGGGGCTACGGCCTGGACGCCCTCGTCCAGGCGTACCTGCAGTCCACCCTCGAGATGGAGGACGACCCGACCCAGGCCGGGGACCAGCTGGAACTGGACCTCGGGGCGGCCGAGGCCGAGGGGGCCGACGCCGGGGCTGCGCTGCTCCAGGCCCGGGCCGCCGCCACCGTCCGCGCAGCCTGGATGGTGCGCCGGTTGTCCGAGGTGTTCGTGCCCCAGCTGCTCGAGCGCGGGGCCCAGCAGCTGCTGCGGGACCTCGAGATCCCGCTGGCCCTGGTGCTCGTGGACATGGAGCTGGCCGGCATCGCCGTGGACCGGCCCGTGCTGGACGGGCTCTTCGAGGAGTTCACCACGCGGATGCAGTCCGCCCAGGAATCGGCGTGGGCCTCCGTGGCGGAGGCCACCGGCGGGGAGAAGGTCAACCTCGGCTCGCCCAAGCAGCTGCAGGCGCTGCTGTTCGAGAAGCTCGACATGCCGCGCACGCGCAAGACCAAGACCGGGTACTCCACGGACGTGGACTCGCTCACCGACCTGCTGGCCCAGACCCAGCACCCCTTCCTCGAGAACCTCATGCTCCACCGGGACGCCACCAAGCTGCGCCAGACCGTGGAGGGACTGCTGGACACGGTGGCCGGGGACGGGCGCATCCACACCACCTACTCGCAGACCGCCGCCGCCACCGGGCGGCTGTCCAGCCTGCACCCGAACCTGCAGAACATCCCGGTCCGGACCGAGGCGGGCCGGAAGATCCGCGAGGTGTTCGTCGTGGGGGAGGGCTACGGCACCCTGCTCACGGCCGACTACTCCCAGATCGAGATGCGCATCATGGCGCACCTGTCCGAGGACGAGGCCCTGATCCAGGCGTTCCGGGAGGGTGAGGACCTGCACCGCTTCGTCGGCGCCCAGGTGTTCGGCGTGGAGCCCCAGGACGTCTCCTCGGAGATGCGCGCCAAGGTCAAGGCCATGAGCTACGGCCTGGCCTACGGGCTGAGCTCCTTCGGCCTCTCCAAGCAGCTCCAGATCCCCGTCGACGAGGCACGGTCCCTCATGAAGGGCTACTTCGACCGCTTCGGCGCGGTGCGCGACTACCTCAAGGAGGTCGTGGCCAAGGCCCGCCAGGACGGTTTCACCGCGACCATCCTGGGCCGGCGCCGCTACCTGCCGGACCTGAACAGCGACAACCGCCAGTTGCGGGACATGGCCGAGCGCGCCGCGCTCAACGCCCCCATCCAGGGCTCGGCGGCGGACATCATCAAGCAGGCCATGCTGGACGTCCAGTCCGGACTGGTGGAGCAGGGACTGCGCTCCCGGCTGCTGCTGCAGGTCCACGACGAACTGGTCCTCGAGGTCCCGGACGAGGAACTCGACGCGGCCACCACCCTGCTCCAGGAGCGGATGGGAGCGGCCGCGGAACTGTCCGTCCCGCTGGACGTGCACGTCGGCGTCGGGCGGAGCTGGCACGATGCCGCGCACTGATCCCGTCCTGCCCGAGGGACTCCGGCTGCATCGCTTCGAGGTCACCGGCCGCCCGGCCGCGGAGGACCCCGCCGCGGCCCTGTTCCTGCGGACCGTCGAGCGCGGCTTCTACGAGCCGGAGCCGACGGGCACCGCACTGGACCAGCTGCTCGGCTACGCCCACGCGGACGGGCGCACCTACACCGGCGTCTACGCGGCCGGTGCCGACCCGGCCGCCGACCGCCCGGTCGGCACCTTCTCCGGTTTCGACAAGCGCCTGCACACCGGCCGGCGCCGGGAGGTCGACGCCCGCCTGATCTCCGAGGTCACCGTCTCCCCGAGCCATCGCCGCCGCGGGATCCTGCGCGCCCTGATGGAGTCGGAACTGGCGATCGCCGCCGAGCGGGGCCTGCCGCTGGCGGCGCTGACCGCCTCCGAGGCCACCATCTACCGCCGCTTCGGCTTCGGCGCGGCCACCGCCCAGCGCTCCGTCGAGGTGGACGTCCGGGGGGACGCCGCCCTGGCGGGACCGGTGACCGGCCGCGTCGAGCTGGTGGAGCCGGGGGACCTGGCCGGGCTGGGCCCGCGGCTGTTCGGGCAGGCCTACCTGCAGACGCCCGGTTCCGTGCAGCGGATGGCCTCCTACGGCGGCCACGAGACGGACACCATCGAGTCGGGCCGTCACGGGAAGGACCAGGGGCTGTTCGCCGCGGTCCACTACGACGACGGCGGGGCGCCCCGCGGGTACGTCACCTACCGGTTCGCCGGCTGGGACTCGGACCCGGCCACCATCCGGGTCTCGCTGCTGTCCGCCACCACGGCGGAGAGCACCCGGGCCCTGTGGTCCTTCCTGGCGAACCTGGACCTCATCGAGCGGGTCAGCTGGCGCGGCGCGCCGGACGACGGCCTGCTGGAGCACCTGTTCGCGGACCACCGCCGGGTGCGCACCACCGGTAGAGAGGACCACCTGTGGCTGCGCTTGCTGGACCTCCCGGCGGCCCTGCGCGGCCGGTCCTGGGCCCGCGACGGTGAGCTGACCCTGCGGGTGCACGACCGCCTCGGGCACACCGCGGGCGACTGGCGCCTGACCGTGGCCGGCGGCGAGGCCGACGTCGTGCCGCTGGGCGCGGACCCGGACCTGGAGCTGGACGTCGCGGACCTGTCCGGGGCCTACCTGGGCGGGGTGTCCGCCGAGGTGCTCCGCCAGGCCGGGAGGATCACCGAGCACCGGATCGGGGCCGCCGCCGCCCTGGCCGGGATGCTGGCGCAGGACCGGCCCGTCCACTGCATGACCGGGTTCTGACGGACGGTGGTCCCGGAGGGCCGCCCCCGGGAGCACGCCCCGCTTTGACCGCGACTTGGGACGGCGGCTAGACTGGCCGAGCACTTTCTGTGCATACCCAATAATCCAAATCAACCCACTATCCGGGTGTCGCGGTCGTCACGTGTGTCCGCCTGGCCCGGCCGAGTGAACAATCCACATCGGAGCCCCTACTACATGACCATTACCTCCACCGCCCCGCAGGTCGCCATCAATGACATTGGCACTGCTGAGGACTTCCTCGCCGCCATTGATGAGACGATCAAGTACTTCAATGACGGCGACCTGGTCGAAGGCACCGTCGTCAAGGTCGACCGCGACGAAGTGCTCCTCGACATCGGCTACAAGACTGAAGGCGTCATCCCGTCCCGGGAACTCTCCATCAAGCATGACGTGGACCCGGATGAGGTCGTCGCCGTGGGCGATAACGTGGAGGCCCTGGTCCTCACCAAGGAGGACAAGGAAGGCCGCCTGATCCTGTCCAAGAAGCGCGCTCAGTACGAGCGTGCCTGGGGCTCCATCGAGAAGATCAAGGAAGAGGACGGCGTCGTCACCGGCACCGTCATCGAGGTCGTCAAGGGCGGCCTCATCGTCGACATCGGCCTGCGCGGCTTCCTGCCCGCCTCCCTCGTCGAGATGCGCCGCGTCCGCGACCTGGCCCCGTACATCGGCCAGGAGCTGGAAGCCAAGATCATCGAGCTGGACAAGAACCGCAACAACGTGGTCCTGTCCCGCCGCGCCTGGCTCGAGCAGACCCAGTCCGAGGTCCGCTCGAACTTCCTGCACAAGCTGGAGAAGGGCCAGGTCCGCACCGGCACCGTCTCCTCCATCGTCAACTTCGGTGCCTTCGTGGACCTGGGCGGCGTGGACGGCCTGGTGCACGTCTCCGAGCTGTCCTGGAAGCACATCGACCACCCGTCCGAGGTCGTCGAGGTGGGCCAGGAGGTCACCGTCGAGGTGCTCGAGGTGGACATGGACCGCGAGCGCGTCTCCCTGTCGCTGAAGGCCACCCAGGAAGACCCGTGGCAGCTGTTCGCCCGCACCCACGCCCTGGGCCAGGTCGTGCCGGGCAAGGTCACCAAGCTGGTTCCGTTCGGTGCGTTCGTGCGCGTCGAGGACGGCATCGAGGGCCTGGTGCACATCTCCGAGCTGGCCTCGCGCCACATCGACACCGCCGAGCAGGTCGTGTCCGTCAACGACGAGCTGTTCGTCAAGGTCATCGACATCGACCTGGAGCGCCGCCGCATCTCGCTGTCCCTCAAGCAGGCCAATGAGGGCGTGGACCCGGAGGGCACCGAGTTCGACCCGGCGCTCTACGGCATGGCTGCCGAGTACGACGACGAGGGCAACTACAAGTACCCCGAGGGCTTCGACCCGGAGTCCAACGAGTGGCTCGAGGGCTTCGAGACCCAGCGCGCCGCGTGGGAGCAGCAGTACGCCGACGCCCAGGCCCGCTGGGAGGCCCACAAGGAGCAGGTGGCCCGCCACCTCAACGAGGACGTCGAGGGTGCGGCTGCCGCCGAGTCCGGCGCCGCCTCCTACTCCTCCGAGGACCGCGGCGAGGCGGACCAGGGCACCCTGGCCTCCGACGAGGCCCTCGCCGCCCTGCGCGAGAAGCTCACCGGCAACTGATCGGCTGAGCCGCTGACCATCCGGACAGCATGACAGGAAGGCCCCGCACCACCACGGTGCGGGGCCTTCCTGCGTCCGGAGTGCGGCAGGCACCTGACCCGCGACGCGGTCCGCCCCGGGCTCGGACACGCCGGGCTCAGTGCCGGGTGCTGACCGTGACCGTGAACGTGCGGTCACGGGCCACCTGCCGGGTGGGGCCCACCCGTCGCTCCAGTTCGGGCCGGTACATCAGGTGCGAGTTCCACACGCACCACAGCTCGCCGCCGGGGCGCAGCACGCGCGCGCCGGCGTCGAACAGCCGCAACGCCACCCGGGTGTCCACCGTGTTGCCGGCGTGGAACGGGGGGTTGAGCACCAGCAGGTCCTCGCTGGCGTCCGGGAAGGAGGCCAGGGCATCGTCCCGGCGGACCTCCACCTGGGCCGCGACGCCGTTGAGCCCGGCCGACAGGACCGTGGAGGCGCAGGCGTCGGCGGACTGGTCGGTGGCGACCACCGTGGCCTCCCGGCCCCCGCTGCGGGCCCGCAACGCGAGGTGGACCGCGATCGTGCCGTTGCCGCAGCCGACGTCTACGGCCCGCCCCACGTCTCCGATCCCCCCGATGTTCTCGAGCAGGAACCGCGTTCCCGGGTCCACGGCGGTGCCCCCGAAGGTGGAACCGTGGGCCGCGAGGGTGACGGTGCCGACGTCGGGCAGGGTGTGCACCGCCGTGCGGGGGAAGGGGGCGGGCCGTCCGCGGGCCGGGCCGCGCGCGGTGAGGACGCGGGACTTGGAGCGGCCGCGCCCGGGGACCACGGAGTCAAAGTAGCGGTTCAGCACGGTGTTCTGCCGCGGGGTCATGTGCTTGTCCCGGCCCGCGGCCAGCAGGAGGACGTCCTGGGCGGCGTGCTCGGCCACGAGGTGCGCCCACTGCTCCAGGGCGTCGAGCGAGCGGGGCAGGACCAGCAGGACGGTGCGCGCCCCGGCCACCAGGGCGGGGTCCACCGCTCCGCGGTGCAGGGTCCCCGGCAGCGGCGTGGCCCACCGGCCGAGGTTGGCCTCCAGGGACCGCTCGTGGGCCAGGGCGTCCTGCCCCACCCGGACGTCGTGACCGGCCGCCAGCAGGGGGAGCGTGAGTGCACCGTGCCGGTCCTCCAGCACCACGACGGCGTCCCGCGCCCCGCTCCCCGCACCGGCGTGCCCGGTGTCCAGCCAGGACTGCAGGGTGTCCAGCAGCAGCAGGTCCGCGGCGTCGTGGGCCTGCAGTCCGGGCGCCTCGGGGTAGGGCCAGCGGGACAGCGCAACGAACGCGAAGCCCTCCGTCAGGGCCGAGCGGTCGACCGGGGGAGTCTGGCCGAACGGGACGGTGGCGTTCACGGCAGGTCCACCCACTCGCTGCCGAGCGTGCGGAACGTCCCGGCCCCGGCCGTGATGGACGCCAGGCGGGCGGCGAACGCCTCTGTCGAGCGGCCGTCGTCGGGCAGGGCCACCGTCACCGTGGCGGAGGAGGCCCCGTAGTCGGTGTCCTGCACCGCGAACCCCGCCGCGCGCAACTCGTTCTCCCAGCGGCCGGCCTCCGCGTGCGGGGCCTCGACCCCGGCGAGCACCATCCGCTGCCGCGCGAGCAGGGGGGCGGTGTCCAGGACGGCGGACACGGCGTCCGAGTAGGCGCGGACCAGTCCGCCGGCACCCAGCTTCACCCCGCCGAAGTAGCGCACGACGACCGCGCAGACGTCCGAGAGGTCGCGTGCGCCTCCGGTGTCCCTCAGGGACAGGGCCTCCAGCATGGGGATGCCCGCGGTCCCGGCCGGCTCACCGTCGTCGGAGGACCGCATCACGTCCCGGTCGGGGCCGAGGATGAAGGCGCTGCACACATGCCGGGCCTCGTGGTGCTGCCGGCGCAACCCGGCGATGAACTCGCGGGCCTGCTGTTCGGTCTCGACCCGGGCCAGGCACCCGATGAAGCGCGAGCGCCTGATCTCCAGTTCGTGGACCACGGGCCGGGCCCGGGCGGATCCGGGGAGCACCGTGAACCGGGTGGCGCGGGACTCCTCGGGCATGCACCCCAGTCTACGGGGGAGTCCTTTGGTACCTTGAATGTCCGTGCCCCCCGCGCACACGTCCCGGCCCACCGGGGCGAGGCCCACATGGAAGCGCCCGTGATGCTCACGCGACTGCACGACAGGCTCGGTCTGCGGACCGGGCCGCACATCTTCTTCATCTCGGCCCTGGTGATCATCCTGTTCACCGCGGCCATGGCGCTGTTCCCCCTCCAGGTGCAGGGGGCCTTCGGGGTGGTGGCCGGGTTCCTGCGCTACGACGCGGGCTGGTTCTACACCTTCGGGGCGTCCCTGATGCTGGTCTTCGCCGTGCTGCTGGCGGCCAGCCGGTACGGGCGGGTGCGGATCGGCGACGACGACGCCGAGCCCGAGTACTCCGGCCTGGCCTGGTTCGGGATGATCTTCGCCGCCGGCGTGGGCGCCGTCCTGATGTTCTGGGGCGTCGCCGAGCCGATGAACCACTACGCGAACCCCCCGCTGTACGGCACGGAGCCGGCCTCGGACACCGCGGCCATGCAGGCCCTGTCCATCTCCAACTTCCACTTCGGGCTGCACATGTGGGCCATCCTCATCGTGCCCGGGCTGGCGTTCGGCTACTTCACGTACAAGCGCAAGCTGCCGCCGCGGGTGTCCTCGGCGTTCCAGCCGCTGCTGGGGGACGGCATCCACGGTCCGTGGGGCAAGGCGATCGACATCATCTCGATCGTGTCCACGGTGTTCGGACTCGCCGTCTCCGTCGGGCTCGGCGCCCTGCAGATCAACTCGGGGATGAACTACGTGCTCGGGGTGCCGATGGCCGGCTGGATCCAGGCGGTGATCATCGCCGTGATCACCGCCGCCGGGCTGGCCTCCGTGCTGGCCGGCATGGACAAGGGCGTCAAGCGGCTGTCCTACGCCAACATCATCATGGCGGTGGCGCTGATGCTCTACGTGCTGATGTGGGGCGCCACGATGGACACCGTGCGCGGGATCGTGGAGTCGGCCGGCGCGTACCTCTCCAACCTGCCGGCCCTGTCCTTCTTCAACGACACCTTCGGCAGCGGGGAGTGGTCCGGCGACTGGACGGTGTTCTACTGGGCGTGGACCGTCACGTGGTCGCCGTTCGTCGGGCTCTTCGTGGCGCGGATCTCCCGCGGGCGCACGATCCGGGAGTTCGTCGTGGCCTGCCTCGGGCTGCCGACGGCCTTCGTCGTCATCTGGATGGGCACCTACGGACTGAACGCGTTCCGCATCGACCGGGACGGGGAGAACGCGGGGAGCCTGACGCAGACGATCGTCGTGGACCAGCAGGTCGAGGCCGCGCTGTTCCAGCTGCTGCAGTCCTTCCCCCTGTACCTGCCCGTGGCGATCTTCGCCCTGGTCATCATCACGGTCTTCTTCGTCACCTCCATCGACTCCGGTGCGCTGGTCATGGACTCCATGGCCAACGGGCACGAGGACGAGGCCCCCCGGCGTCAGCGCGTGTTCTGGACCCTGGCCGTCGGCCTGGTCTGCACGGCCATCCTGACCACCTCGGGCGAGAACGGGCTGAACGCCCTGCAGGAGGTCATCATCGTCATCGGCCTGCCGGTGATGGTCGTCATGCTGCTGCAGTCGGCCATGCTGCTCCAGGCGTTGCGCGAGGACGCCGGTTCGGTGAAGCCGATCCGCACGCGCCAGTGGAAGAAGGTGCTGCCCATCGAGGAGTACCACCGCCGGGCCCAGGACGAGGGGCACGACATCGAGGACTACGTGATCCGTCCCGAGTACGAGGTGGGCACCGAGCCCGAGCACGACACGCACCAGCCGAGGACCTGGCACTGGCAGCAGGCCCAGGGCGAGCGGGCCCTGCTCCACGTCGGGCTGACCGGGGGGATCGCCTCGGGCAAGTCCATCGTCGCCCGCGAACTGGAGTCCCTCGGCGCCCTGGTGATCGATGCCGATGCGCTCTCCCGCCAGGCCGTGGCCCCGGGCTCGGAGGCCCTGGCGGAGATCCGTGAGGTCTTCGGGGCGGACGTCATCACGGGCACCGGAGAGCTGGACCGGCCGGCCCTGGCCCGGATCGTGTTCGGCAACACCAGCGCGAGGGAACGGCTGAACGAGATCATGCACCCGCGGGTCCGCGACGAGGTGGCCCGGTTGGCGCGTGAGGCCGGGCCGGACGCGGTCGTGGTGGTGGACCTGCCCCTGCTGCTCGAGACCGACTCCGTGCGGGACTTCGACGTGGTCCTCACCGTGGAGGCCCCCGCCGAGACCCGGGTCAACCGCCTGGTGCGCGAGCGGCACCTGACCGTGCAGGAGGCGTGGGAGCGGGTCGACGCCCAGGCCACGGACGCCGAGCGGCGGGACGTGGCGGATGCGGTGATCGTCAACGACGGCAGTGTCTCCGACCTGTCCGAGGCGACCGTGCGGTTCTGGGAGGACCACGTCCAGCCCGTCCTGGACGGGGCCCCGGCGACAGGAGACCGCGATGACTGAGACACCGGCCCAGCGGCCCCGGCTGCACATCGGCCTGACCGGGGGCATCGCCTCGGGCAAGTCCACCGTGGCCGCCGAGCTCGCGGACCTGGGGGCCGTCGTCGTCGACGCGGACGCCCTGGCCCGCGCGGTCGTCGCCCCCGGTTCCGAGGGGCTGGCCCTGGTCCGCGAGGCCTTCGGTCCCGCGGCGATCGCCGCGGACGGGACGATGGACCGGGCCGCGGTCGCGGCCCTCGTCTTCAACGACGCCGACGCCCGGGAGCGGCTCAACGGGATCATCCACCCCCTGGTGCGCTCCGAGGGACGGCGCCTGGTCCGCGAGGCCGGGCCCGACGCCGTCGTGGTCCAGGACGTGCCGCTGCTTGTCGAGACCGGGCAGGCCGGCGCCTACGACCTGGTCCTGGTCGTCCAGGCCGACCTGGACGAGCGGGTGGCGCGGATGGTCCGGGACCGGGGGATGACCGAGGAGGCCGCCCGGGCCCGGATCGCCACGCAGGCCACCGACGAACAGCGCCGGGCCGCGGCCGACGTCGTCATCGTCAACGACGCCGGCCTCGAGGACCTGCGCCGGGCCACCCGCCGCTTCTGGGAGGAGTACGTGGCGCCGGTGCTGGACGGCGCCGGGGGCTGAGCGTCCCCGGCGGGGCGCCGTCCGGGACCACCACCGGGACCACCGGTCTCCGCCGGTGGTGAACCGTACTGCCGAGGTGACTCGAACAGCAGTACGGTTAACGGCATGAGTCTGGCGCAGAAGATCAAACGGCAGGTGGCCCCCTTCGAGGTGATCTCGGAGTTCACGCCCTCGGGCGACCAGCCCAAGGCGATCGCCGAACTGGCCGAGCGCGTCCAGGCGGGGGAGAAGGACATGGTCCTGCTGGGTGCCACCGGCACCGGCAAGTCCGCGACGACGGCCTGGCTGATCGAGAAGGTCCAGCGGCCCACGCTGGTGATGGTCCAGAACAAGACCCTGGCCGCGCAGCTGGCGAACGAGTTCCGTGAGCTGCTGCCGAACAACGCCGTCGAGTACTTCGTCTCCTACTACGACTACTACCAGCCCGAGGCCTACGTCCCGCAGTCGGACACCTTCATCGAGAAGGACTCCTCCATCAACGAGGAGGTCGAGCGGCTGCGGCACTCCGCCACCAACGCCCTGCTGACGCGCCGGGACGTCATCGTGGTCGCCACCGTGTCCTGCATCTACGGCCTGGGCACGCCCGAGGAGTACATCCAGCAGATGGTGACGCTGCGCCGCGGGCAGGAGATGGACCGCGACGCGCTGCTGCGCCAGTTCGTGCAGATGCAGTACGTCCGCAACGACCAGGACTTCCACCGCGGGACCTTCCGCGTGCGCGGGGACACCGTGGAGATCATCCCGATGTACGAGGAGCTGGCGATCCGCATCGAGTTCTTCGGGGACGAGATCGAGACCATCCAGACCCTGCACCCGCTCACGGGCCACGTGGTCCGCGAGGAGGAGGAGATGTACATCTTCCCGGCCTCGCACTACGTGGCCGGCGACGAGCGCATGCACAAGGCGATCGGCTCCATCGAGGACGAGCTGCGGGAGCGCCTCCAGGAGTTCGAGTCGCAGAACAAGCTGCTCGAGGCCCAGCGGCTGCGGATGCGCACCACCTATGACCTCGAGATGATGCAGCAGATGGGGTACTGCAACGGCATCGAGAACTACTCGCGGCACATCGACGGCCGGCCGGCCGGCTCGGCCCCGCACTGCCTCCTGGACTACTTCCCGGACGACTTCCTGCTCGTCGTCGACGAGTCCCACGTGACGATCCCGCAGATCGGGGCGATGTACGAGGGCGACATGTCCCGCAAGCGCACCCTCGTGGAGCACGGTTTCCGGCTGCCCTCGGCCATGGACAACCGCCCGCTGAAGTGGGACGAGTTCCTCGAGCGGATCGGCCAGACCGTCTACCTCTCCGCGACGCCCGGCAAGTACGAGCTGTCCCAGGCCGACGGCGTGGTGGAGCAGATCATCCGGCCCACCGGCCTGGTGGACCCCGAACTGGTGGTCAAGCCCACCCAGGGGCAGATCGACGACCTGCTCGAGGAGATCCGGGTGCGCACCGAGCGCGACGAGCGCGTGCTGGTGACGACCCTGACCAAGCGCATGGCCGAGGACCTCACGGAGTACCTGCTCGAGCACGGGGTCAAGGTCGAGTACCTGCACTCGGACGTGGACACGCTGCGCCGCGTGGAGCTGCTGCGCGAGCTGCGCAAGGGCACCTTCGACGTGCTCGTGGGCATCAACCTGCTGCGCGAGGGCCTGGACCTGCCCGAGGTGTCCCTCGTGTCCATCCTGGACGCGGACAAGGAGGGCTTCCTGCGCTCGTCCACCTCGCTCATCCAGACCATCGGCCGTGCCGCCCGCAACGTCTCCGGCCAGGTGCACATGTACGCGGACCGCATCACCGACTCGATGCGCTACGCGATCGACGAGACGAACCGCCGACGCGAGGTGCAGCAGGCGTACAACCGGGAGCACGGCATCGACCCGACGCCGTTGCGCAAGCGGATCGCGGACATCACCGACCAGCTGGCCCGCGAGGACGCGGACTCGGCGGACTTCCTGGCGGGGATGGGCGGCATCAAGTCCGGTTTCGAGTTCGGCAAGGGCAAGCGCGGCTACACCGCGACCATCAGCGACGAGCAGCGCGCGGCGGCCGCCCACACCGTCGCCGGCGGGGACGCGGACCTGGTGGAGCACGACGGCGGCGCCCCGGACTTCGCGAAGCTGCCCGCCAAGGACCTGTCCGACCTGATCGACCAGATGAGCGCGCAGATGCACCAGGCCGCCGTGGACCTCCAGTTCGAGCTCGCGGCCCGGATCCGGGACGAGGTCTCCGAGCTCAAGAAGGAACTGCGGCAGATGCAGCGGGCGGGCCACGCCTGAGACCTGACCGTGGGCAGGGTACACTGGGCCACGGCGTAGGGGAGTATCCCGAACACTGCGGACGTCAGCACGCTGGTCTGACCAGCCGTACGCAGCGGCCTGCCGCACGGCAGGCGGAGAGACTTGCGGCACACACCCAGCGGTGTCCCGTGCCGGCCGTCCCTCGTGCGACGGTCCGGCCGTGGTCACCGGAACCACCACGGAAAGTGACTGCATGGAAATCAATGCGCTGACCTGGATCATCACCATCGCGGTGATCATCGCGCTGCTGCTCTTCGACTACATCTTCCACGTGCGCAAGGCCCACACGCCGACCATCCGGGAGGCGGCCATCTGGTCCGCCATCTACGTCGGCATCGCCCTCGTGTTCGGCCTGGTCTTCTTCGCCTTCGGCGACACCCAGCACGCGATCGAGTACTACGCCGGCTACATCACGGAGAAGGCGCTCAGCGTCGACAACCTCTTCGTCTTCCTGGTCATCATGGCCTCCTTCAAGGTGCCGCGCGAGTACCAGCAGAAGGTGCTGCTGTTCGGCATCACCTTCGCGCTGATCTCCCGGACCGTGTTCATCCTCCTCGGTGCGGCGCTGATCTCCGCCTGGTCGGACGTGTTCTACCTCTTCGGTCTGGCGCTGCTGCTGATCGCGGGCGGCCAGCTCAAGGGCGAGCTCACCGGGGACGAGGAGAACAAGGACGAGGCGGACAACTTCCTGGTCCGCCTGGCCAAGAAGTGGCTCCCCGCCTCCGAGCGCTACGACGGCGACCGGCTGTTCACGTGGGAGAACGGCAAGAAGGTCATGACGCCCATGCTGCTCGTCATGGTCAGCATCGGGCTCACCGACGTCCTGTTCGCCTTCGACTCCATCCCGGCCATCTACGGGCTCACCCAGGATCCGTACATCGTGTTCACGGCCACGGCGTTCTCGCTGATGGGCCTGCGCCAGCTGTTCTTCCTCATCGACGGCCTGCTGGACCGCCTCGTGTACCTGTCCTACGGCCTGGCCGCGATCCTCGGCCTGATCGGCATCAAGCTGATCCTGCACGCGCTGCACGAGAACAACCTGCCGTTCATCAACGGCGGCGAGAACGTCCCGGTGATCGAGATCGAGACGACGGTGTCACTGATGCTCATCGTCGGCATCCTCATCATCACGGTCGTGGCCTCGCTGACCAGCCCCAAGGGGCGCGCCCTGGTGGCCCTGCAGAACGCGGAGAAGTTCTCCTACCGGTACACCAAGCTGGACGAGACGGCGACCGAGGAGGACCGCCGCAAGGCCGAGGCGCTCATGGACAAGTGGACGCACGCGGCCGAACGGGTCTCCCCGCACTACCGCGACGAGCTGCTGGACCACAAGGACAGCTACTCGCAGATCATCCGCACGGCCCACGAGACCCGTCTGGCCTCCGCCCAGGCGGAGGGCCGGGACGTGCCGGCCATCTCGCAGACCATCGTGGACAACGAGGGTCCCACGACCTGATCCCGACCCACCGCACGGGGGCCCGGTCTGGCAGTCGCCAGGCCGGGCCCCCGTCGTCCAGGGCTGGACACCACCCCGGGGACCGGGGTCTATGGTGGCCCCATGTACACGGAGACAGCACCCCAGGCAGACCGTCATGCCCTGAGCCCGGAGCACGCGGAGACCATCCGGGCGTCCTTGCCGGCGGTGGGCGCGAACATCCAGGAGATCACCCGGCTCTTCTACCGCACGATGTTCTCGAAACACCCCGAGCTGCTCGCCAACACCTTCAACCGGGGCAACCAGCGCAGCGGTGAGCAGCAGAAGGCGCTGGCGGCCTCGGTCGCCACCTTCGCCGCCATGCTGGTGGACTCCTCGGCACCGAGTCCCGTCGAGCTGCTGACGCGGATCGGCCACAAGCACGTCTCGCTGGGCATCACCGAGGACCAGTACCAGATCGTCCACGACAACCTGTTCCACGCGATCGTGGAGGTCCTGGGCGACGCGGTCACCCCTGAGGTCGCCGAGGCCTGGGACCGCGTCTACTGGATCATGGCGGACGTCCTGGTCAGCTTCGAGAAGGGCCTCTACGACTCCGCGGGGGTGCCGCCCGGAGACGTCTTCGTGCCCGCGCGGCTGGCCCGGCGCGAGCAGCTGACGGGATCCGTGATGAGGTACTCCTTCGAGGCCGAGGGCTTCTCCCAGACCCAGCCCGGCCAGTACACCTCCCTGGGCGTGAGCCTGCCGGACGGTGCCCGGCAGCTGCGCCAGTACTCCCTCGTGGAATGGGACGACCGGGGCTTCTCCGTGGCCGTCCAGCGGGACGGCGAGGTCAGCTCCCACCTGCAGGACCACGTGCGGGAGGGGGACACGATCGAGGCCACCCTGCCCGCCGGACACCTGGTGCTGCACCAGTTCACCTCGCCGATCGTGACGGTCAGCCAGGGCATCGGCTCCACCCCGATGGCCGGGATACTGATGGCGCTGATCCGGCGGCTGGACACTGAGCAGGGGGCGCAGTCCGCTCCGGAGCACCCGATCACCGTGCTGCACGCCGACTCCTCCGAGGCCGACTACGCCTTCGGGGAGCTGGCCCAGTCGGTGACGTCCCGCCTGCACGCGCCGCTCGTGACCGCCTTCCGGGACCAGGGCCAGCGACTGGACCTGAAGGCCCTGTCCGAGGACGGCACCCTGCCGGCGGGCGCGCAGTGGTACCTGTGCGGCGGCAACGCGTTCCTGCAGGACATCCGCGACCAGATCGAGGAGCACAAGACCACCCTGTTCCCCGTGGAGGTCCACTTCGAGCTGTTCAGCCCGAACGACTGGCTGCTGCGCTGAGCGGCGTCCGCCTCAGCCCGTCATCTCCAGCAGCCGCTTCAGGATGGCCGGGCCGTCGTCGCCGATGCCGTCGTGGTGGAATGCGTCGGTCTCCCACACGGTGAGGCACCGGACCCGTCCGGCCGTCTGCAGGGAGAGGTCCCGGTCCACGTACACGTCGTGCGTGTAGACCGCGGCGGCCGTCGGCACCGAGTTGGCGGCGAGCGTGTCCGGGTCGTAGAGCGGTCCCCAGTCGGTGCGGCCCGCCAGCGCCTCGGCCACCGCGCGCAGCGGCCGCAGCGCCGGGTCGAGGTCCGCGTACCAGTCGAAGACCATCTCCCCGGTCAGCAACGGCACCGCCGTGCGGTCCGGGTCGAAGTCGGCCAGGTCCGCCGACCCGGTGAGCAGCCGCTGCGCGGCCCAGCCGGTGTCCGTCCCGCCCGTGTCCGAACGCACGGCACCGGTGCTGGCCGGCTGCGCGTAGATCGACTCGTGCATCACCAGGTAGAGCGGGTTGGTGGCCCGTGAGACCTGCTGGTAGAGCCCGTGCAGGAAGGTGTCGGAGAGCTCGGGGCATCCGGGGCCGGCGAAGGCCTCCTGCAGGAGGTAGTGCAGCTGGTCCACGCGGGTGTTGCCCCCCAAGAGCATCCCCAGCGCCTGGACCCGGCCGACGGTCACGGGCGAACCGTCGGGCAGGCGCGCGGCACCGCCCCGGGCCACCTCGTAGACGCGGGCCAGCACGTCCCGGTCCTGCGGGAAGCGGGAGAAGTACTCCTCATTGCGGTGCCGCATCCGCCGGTAGGTGGCGCGGTAGACCTGCTCGGCGTGGCCGTCCAGGGGGGCCAGTCCGCCGGTGATCAGGGCCCGTTCCACGCCCTCCGGGTGCCAGGAGAGGTAACTGAGGGCGCAGAAGCCGCCGAAGCTCTGCCCGAAGACGGTCCACGGCCCGGAGCCGAGGGCGAGCCGGATCGCCTCGGCGTCCTGCACGATCGACGGCGCCCGGAAGTGCACGAGGTACTCCGCCTGCTGCCGGGCGGTCCCCTCGGCCGGCAGGGTATGACGGGTGACGGGGGAGGAGAGCCCGGTACCGCGCTGGTCCAGCATGAGGATCCGGAAGTCGGCGGCCGCCTGCTTCATCCAGCCACCGAGCCTGGCCTGGCGCATGCCCTTGCCCCCGGGCCCGCCCTGCAGGAATACCAGCCAGGGCAGCTCCTGCCGCCTCCCACGGTGGGCGGCGGCCACGTACTCGCGGGCGAAGACGGTGATGGTCCGGCCGTGCGGCGCCGCGTGGTCCAGGGGGACCTCGAACCAGTGGTCGGCGATCCGCGTGCCGTCCAGCAACGTGGCCCGGGGACCGGCCCGGTGCGCGGCGGGACGCGGGGGAGCGAAGGTGCGGGGGTCACCGGCGACGAGGGCACTCACCCCCGTGCGCCCGCCATCCCGGTCGTCGGCCGGGCGGCGTGCCCGACGCCGGCCCCCGCGGCCTCGCCGGCCCGCTGCAGGGCGCCACCGGCGAGCCGGAAGGTCGTCCACTCGTCCATCGGCTCGGCCCCGAGGGAGCGGTAGAACCCGATGGACGGCTCGTTCCAGTCCAGGACCGTCCACTCCAGCCGGGCGTAACCGCGCCGGGAGCAGATCCCGGCCAGGTGCTCCAGCAGCCGCCGGCCGTGCCCGCGCCCGCGGACCGCGGGATCCACGTAGAGGTCCTCGAGCCAGATGCCGTGCGTGCCCTCCCAGGTCGAGTAGTTCAGGAACCACAGGGCCAGGCCGACCACCCGGGGCGCGGCGTCGGACGCGTCGTCCGCCACGTCCTCCACGACGTGGCAGAACACGGCCGGATGCTCACCGAACAGGTGCCGGTGCAGTTCCTCCTCGGTGTTCCGGACCGCGTCGGGCTCCCGTTCGTAGGTCGCCAGGTCGCGGATCAGCCGCAGGATGTCCGGAACGTCCGTGGGGCGGGCCGGCCGGATGCCGTTCGTCATGGTCGCTGTCTCCATCGTCCTGTCCTTCCTCTCTGTCCTGTCCGTCCTGTCCCGTCCCGTCATCACACGGCCCAGCCGGGCTCGGGCGGGCCCACCGAGACCACCAGGATCACGGGGTGGCCCAGCTCGTCCGAGGCGTCCAGGTCCACGACGGCGTTGATGCCCCAGTCCAGGTTCTGCTCGGGGTCCACGAGGACCTGCCGGACGGCCCACCACCGGGAGCCGGACACTCCGGCCGGCGCGCCGCCGCCGGGCCCGGCCGCCGGGGACGTGTCCACCCGGAAGTACTGGGGACCCCGGGCGGCGGCGCCGTCGTCGATGTCCTCGTAGTCCCCGAAGTACCCGTCCAGGGCCTCGGCCCAGTCGTGCGTGGTGAACGAGTCCCCGGCGGAGGCGCCGAGCTCGCCCAGGGCGCGGTCCTGCTCGTCCCCGAACAACCGCACGCGGCGGAACATCGCGTTGCGGACCATCACGGTGAAGACGGTCCGGTTGGCCGTCAGCCGCGGCGGCTCGGGCGGGGCGAGCTGCTCGTGGTCCTTCTTGAGCTCCTCGATGTCCCCGGCCAGCAGGTCCTCCCACTCCTCGATGAGCGAGGAGTCGGTCTGCTTGACGATCTCGTCCAGCCAGGCCATCAGCACGTCCAGCTCATCGTCCCGGACGTCCTGCGGGATGGTCTGGCGCAGCGCCTTGACCGCGTCCGTGAGGTAGCGCAGCAACACGCCCTCGGACCGGGCCAGTCCGTAGAAGTTCACGTAGTCGGTGAAGCCCATGGCCCGTTCGTACATGTCCCGCACCACGGACTTCGGCGTCAGCTCGAAGTCGTTGAGCCACGGGGCGGAGGCGCGGTAGGTCTCGAAGGACTGCTCCAGCAGCTCCGCCAGGGGTTGCGGGTGGGTGACCTCGTCCAGCGCGTTCATCCGGTCCGTGTAGTCCATGCCCTCGGCCTTCATGGCGGCCACCGCCTCGCCGCGCGCCTTCTTCACCTGGGCGGAGAGCACCTGCCGGGGCGGTTCCAGCGTGGCCTCCACGATCGAGACCATGTCCAGGGCGTACCCCGGCTCCGCGGGGTCCAGCAGCTCGAAGGCGGCCAGGGCGAAGGGGGAGAGCGGCTGGTTGAGGGCGAAGTTCGGCTGCAGGTCCACCGTCAGGTCCACCGTGCGGCCCTCGGCGTCCGGCTCCTGCAGCTTCTCCACGACGCCGGTCGCCAGCAGCTCGCGGAAGATCCCCAGGGCGCGGCGCATCAGGGCGGCCTGCCGGGCCGGTGTCTCGTGGCTGTTGCGGATCAGCCGTCGCACGGCGATCACCGGGTCACCGGGCCGGTCCAGGATGTTCAGCAGCATCGCGTGGCTGATCCGCAGGTGGCTGGACATGGCCTCCGGCTCGGCCTCCACGAGGCGCTCGAAGGTCGCCTTGCCCCAGGACACGAACCCCTTCGGCGGGGTCTTCTTCGGCGAGGACTTCGCGGACTGCTTCATCCGCTTGGACCGTTCGGACTCGTCCTTGACGCCGGCGAACTTGGCCGCCAGCTTCTCCTGGTTCCGGGCGTTCTCGATCACGTGCTCGGGGGCCTGGACGACCACCAGCCCGGAGGTGTCGAACCCGGCGCGACCGGCCCGGCCGGCGATCTGGTGGAACTCCCGGGCGTTGAGGATCCGGGTGCGTTCGCCGTCGTACTTGCTCAGCGCCGTGATGAGCACGGTGCGGATCGGCACGTTGATGCCCACCCCGAGTGTGTCCGTCCCGCAGATGACCTTGAGCAGGCCCTCCTGGGCGAGGCGTTCGACCAGGCGCCGGTACTTGGGCAGCATCCCGGCGTGGTGGACGCCGATCCCGGACCGGATGAGCCGGTTGAGCGTCTTGCCGAACCCCGCGGAGAACGCGAAACCGGCGATCCGCTCCGCGATCGCGTCCTTCTCGGAGCGGGTGGCCACGGACACCGAGGACAGGGACTGCGCCCGCTCCACGGCGTCCAGCTGGGAGAAGTGCACCACGTACACCGGAGCCTGCCGGGTCTCCACGAGCTCGGCGACCTTGTCCTGGACGTGGTCCTCGGACCACTCGTAGGTCAGCGGGATGGGGCGCTCGGCGTGGGCCACCGTGGTGGTGGGCCGGCCGGTCCGTTCCGTGAGGTCCTCCTCGAAGCGGCTCGTGTCCCCCAGCGTGGCGCTCATCAGCAGGAACTGCGCCTGGGGCAGCTCCAGGAGGGGCACCTGCCACGCCCAGCCGCGCTGGGGGTCGGCGTAGAAGTGGAACTCGTCCATCACCACCGGGCCGACGTCCAGTCCGGATCCCTCCCGCAGGGCCTGGTTGGCCAGGATCTCCGCGGTGCAGCAGATGATGGGGGCGTCACCGTTGACGGAGGAGTCGCCGGTGACCATCCCGACGTTCTCCGCCCCGAAGACGTCCACGAGGGCGAAGAACTTCTCGGACACCAGGGCCTTGATGGGCGCGGTGTAGTAGGTCCGCTGCCCGCGGGCGAGGGCGTGGAAGTGCGCGGCCAGGGCCACGAGGGACTTCCCGGACCCGGTGGGCGTGGCCAGGACGACGTTGTTGTCCTGCACCAGTTCCATGACCGCCTCGTCCTGGGCGGGATAGAGGGTGATCCCCCGGGACCGCGTCCAGTCCAGGAAGGACTCATAGACGGCATCGGGGGACAGCCGGGGAGCGTCCGGGGCGGGGATCAGGTCGGAGAGCAGCATCCCTGCCAGCCTAGTTGGCGTTCCGGGGTGGGTTCGTGTCCTCCCGCGTCATCCCACGGGTACGGTCCGGGCCGGCGGGCGCTAGCGTGGAACCATGCGCGACTTCACCTGGGATCCGGAGCAGTACAGCGTCTTCGCCGACCGCCGGGCCCGGCCCTACCGCGACCTGACGGCCCGGATCCGTATCGCCGATCCCCGAGTGGTCGTGGACCTCGGCTGCGGCCCCGGCAACATGACGGCCACCCTCGCCGAGCGCTGGCCCGACGCGCACGTGACCGGACTGGACTCCTCGGCGGACATGGTGGACACCGCCCGCCGGCTGGCCGCCGAGCCGGGGGCGCCGGCCAACCTGTCCTTCGAGCAGGTGGACGCCCAGCGCTGGCAACCGGGCGCCGACGTCGACGTGGTGGTCTCCAACGCCATGCTCCAGTGGATCCCGGACCACCGCGACCTGGTCGCCGGCTGGCTGGCCGCCCTCCGGCCGGGGGCCTGGTTCGCCGTCCAGGTGCCCGGGAACTTCGAGGCACCCTCCCACGCCACCATGGCCGAGCTGTCCCGCCGCCCGGAGTACGCGGCGGCGCTGGAGGGCGTGATGGAACGCGAGTCCGTCTACACCACCGAGGAGTACCTGGAGACCCTGATCGCGGCCGGCTATGAGGCCGACGTCTGGGAGACCACCTACTCCCAGCCGCTCACCGGGTCCGATCCCGTCTATGACTGGGTCCGCGGGGCGGCGCTGCGTCCGTCGCTGCAGCGGCTGGAGGAGGCTGACCGGCGCGACGGCACGAACCTGGTGGAACGGTACGTGGAGGAGTACAAGCGCATCATGCGCGCCTCCTACCCGACCTACCTCACCCCGGACGGGGTGCGGCTGACCGACTACCCGTTCCGCCGCATCTTCGTGGTCGGGGTCAAGAGCGACCTGGCGCCCAGCATCTGAGCCGGGCCGTTCACCAGCCGCGCTCGCGCCACTGCGCCAGGTGCGGTCGCTCCGCGCCGAGCGTGGTCGGGTCCCCGTGGCCGGGATGCACGATCATGTCGTCCGGGTACACGTCGAACAGCCTGCCCACCACGTCGGCGAACAGGGACTCGAACCGCTGCGGGTCCTGCTGCGTGTTGCCCACGCCCCCGGGGAACAGCGAATCGCCGCTGAAGCACAGCGGCGGCCCGTCCTCGGGCTCGTAGACCAGGGCCACCGAGCCGGGGGTGTGGCCGCGGAGCCCGACGACGGCCAGCGAGATCCCGTTGAAGGCCGCGGTGTCCCCGTGGTTCAGCAGGACCTTGGCGGCCACGCCGGTGGCCTCCTCGATCGCGGCGGCGTCCGCGGTCCCCGCGGCCGTGGGCACGCCCGTGGACTCCGCCACCGCGGCCAGCGCCCGGACGTGGTCCCAGTGCTGGTGGGTGGTGATGATCACCGCGAGCTTGAGCTCGCAGGGGGTGTCCTCGCGCGCCGACTCCAGCAGTTCCCGGACCGCCTCCGCGTCGTCCGCGGCATCGATCAGCACCTGGGTCCCGGAGGTCTTCGAGGTCAGGACGTAGACGTTGTTCGCCATCTCGGAGACCGAGCGTTGTCGGACCGTCACTTGGGGCAGGTCGTGCAGCAGCCGGATCGGTGAGGTGGAAGAAGGCATGCGACCCAGTCTAGGGACGTTGACGCTCCGAAGGGCAAGGCCGCCGGGGAGGTCAAGACCCGGTCCGCGCCGTTCGCTAGGGTGGGGCCATCAGCGGGTGCACGGCAGACGGGGGAGTGCTGGTGGAGGACGAGAGCGCGGCGCGGGCGCCGCAGCAGGGATCGGTGCCGGCCTGGCTCGTCAAGGCCCTGGCCATCAACACCTCCTCCACCGTCCCGCCGTTCGAGCAGGTCCGCACCGGACTGCTCGACCTCATCCACCGCAACCGGTTGCCGGTCGGCACCAAGCTGCCGACCGTGCGCGGTCTCGCGGCCGCCCTGGGGGTCGCCGCCAACACCGTGGCGCGCGCCTACAAGGAACTGGAGCAGGCCGGCGTCGTCACGGCCCGGCCCCGGCTGGGCACCGTGGTGGCCCGCGGCGGCGACGACGCCGAGGACCGGCTGGCCGCGGCGGCCACCGCCTACGCGGAGGCCGCGCAGGCCCTCGGGTTCACGCGGCGCCAGGCGGTCCGGCAGCTCGAGGCCGTCTACCCGCCGTCCTGAGCACGGGCGGCGGTGCCGCAGGCGCGCCCGGGGCCGGTTACGCTCTCGGCCGACGTTTCGAAGATGTCTTCGAAGGCGTCCTCCAATAGACTGGACGGCGTGCCCGATACCCCTCTGACGATCACTGACCAGACCATTCCACCCACCACCGCCCGCGGCCTGGCCTCGGGCCCGGACAGCGGTGGCCATCGCCACGACCCGGACCGGATCGTGGTCAAGGGAGCCCGGGAACACAACCTGAAGAACGTCGACCTGGACATCCCCCGGGACTCGCTCGTGGTCTTCACCGGGCTGTCCGGGTCCGGGAAGTCCTCCCTGGCCTTCGACACGATCTTCGCGGAGGGCCAGCGCCGGTACGTGGAGTCCCTGTCCTCCTACGCGCGCATGTTCCTGGGCCGGGTGGACAAGCCCTCGGTCGACTTCATCGAGGGCCTGTCCCCGGCGGTGTCGATCGACCAGAAGTCGACGAACCGGAACCCGCGGTCCACCGTCGGCACGATCACCGAGGTCTACGACTACATGCGCCTGCTGTGGGCGCGGATCGGCGTGCCGCACTGCCCCGAGTGCGGGGAGCCGGCCTCCAGGCAGTCACCCCAGCAGATCGTCGACCAGTTGTCCGAACTGCCGGGGAAGACCCGCTTCCAGGTGCTGGCCCCCGTGGCCCGGGGCCGCAAGGGCGAGTTCGTGGACGTCTTCTCCTCCCTGGCCACCCAGGGCTTCTCGCGCGCCATCGTCGACGGCGAGCTCATCCAGCTCTCCGACCCGCCCAAGCTGAAGAAGCAGGTCAAGCACACCATCGCCGTGGTCGTGGACCGGCTGGCGATGAAGGACGGGATCCGCCAGCGGCTCACCGACTCCGTGGAGACGGCGCTGAAGCTCGCCGACGGCCTCGTGGTGGTGGACTTCGTGGACGTGGACGCCGGGGTGGATCCGGAGAAGGCCAACGCCGGTGAGTGGGACGCCGTGGACGCTGAGGGGAACCGCAAGTACCGCTCCTTCTCGGAGAAGCTGTCCTGCCCCAACGGCCACCAGCTGTCCATCGACGAGATCGAGCCGCGGTCGTTCTCCTTCAACAACCCGTTCGGGGCCTGCTCGGTCTGCACCGGCATCGGCACCCGGCTCGAGGTGGACGAGGACCTGGTGGTCCCCGACCCCGACCTCTCCCTCGCCGAGGGCGCCATCGCGCCCTGGTCCATGGGCAAGTCCACGTCCGAGTACTGGAAGCGCCTGCTGTCCGGCCTCGCCGACGAGGTCGGGTTCTCCATGGACACGCCGTGGAAGAAGCTGCCCGCCGCGGCCCGCAAGGCCGTACTGCACGGCAAGGACTTCAAGGTCGTGGTCCAGTACCGCAACCGCTTCGGCCGCGAACGCCGGTACACTACCGGCTTCGAGGGCGTGATCGACTACATCCACCGCAAGCACCTGGAGACCGAGTCGGACAACGCGCGGGACCGCTACGAGTCCTACATGCGCGAGATCCCCTGCGCCGCCTGCAACGGCACGCGGCTGAACCCGACGTCGCTCTCCGTGCTGGTCGGCGGGAAGTCCATCGCCGAGGCCTCGGTCCTGCCCATGCGGGACGCCATCACCTTCCTCGAGGCACTGGAGCTGTCCGCCCGCGACCGGCAGATCGCCGACCAGGTCCTCAAGGAGATCCTGGCCCGGCTGCACTTCATGCTCGACGTCGGCCTCGACTACCTGAACCTGGAGCGCCCGGCGGGAACGCTCTCCGGCGGCGAGGCCCAGCGCATCCGGCTGGCCACCCAGATCGGCTCCGGACTGGTGGGCGTCCTCTACGTCCTGGACGAGCCGTCCATCGGGCTGCACCAGCGGGACAACCGCCGGCTGATCGAGACCCTCAACCGGCTCCGCGACCTGGGCAACACCCTGATCGTGGTGGAGCACGACGAGGACACCATCGCCGAGGCCGACTGGATCGTGGACATCGGTCCCCGGGCCGGCGAGCACGGCGGCGAGGTGGTCCACTCCGGGTCCCTCGAGGACCTGAAGGCCAACGAGCGCTCGATCACCGGGGACTACCTCTCCGGCCGCCGCGCCATCACGCTGCCGGCCGAGCGCCGCCCCGTGGACAAGGACCGCAAGCTCACCGTGGTCGGGGCGCGGGAGAACAACCTGCAGGACGTCACCGTGGACTTCCCCCTCGGGGTGCTCACCGCGGTCACGGGCGTCTCCGGCTCGGGCAAGTCCACCCTGGTCAACGAGATCCTCTACAAGGTGCTGGCGAACCAGCTCAACAACGCCCGCCACGTTCCCGGCCGGCACAAGCGCGTGAACGGCCTCGAGCACCTCGACAAGGTCGTGCACGTGGACCAGAGTCCGATCGGGCGCACGCCGCGGTCCAACGCGGCGACCTACACGGGCGTGTTCGACACCATCCGCAAGCTGTTCGCGGACACCCAGGAGGCCAAGGTCCGCGGCTACCAGCCCGGCAGGTTCTCGTTCAACATCAAGGGCGGCCGCTGCGAGTCCTGCTCCGGGGACGGCACCCTGAAGATCGAGATGAACTTCCTGCCGGACGTCTACGTGCCCTGCGAGGTCTGCCACGGCGCCCGGTACAACCGCGAGACCCTCGAGGTGCACTACAAGGGCAAGAACATCGCCGAGGTGCTGGACATGCCGATCGAGGAGGCCGCCGAGTTCTTCTCCGCCTACTCCAAGATCTCGCGGTACCTCAACACGATGGTGGACGTCGGCCTGGGCTACGTCAGGCTCGGCCAGCCGGCCACCACGCTCTCCGGCGGCGAGGCCCAGCGCGTCAAGCTCTCCGCCGAGCTGCAGAAGCGCTCGAACGGCCGCTCGATCTACGTGCTGGACGAGCCGACCACCGGCCTGCACTTCGAGGACATCCGCAAGCTGCTCGGCGTGCTGCAGTCCCTGGTGGAGAAGGGCAACACCGTCATCACCATCGAGCACAACCTGGACGTCATCAAGTCGGCCGACCACCTGATCGACCTCGGTCCCGAGGGCGGTTCCGGCGGTGGCACCATCGTGGCGACGGGCACCCCGGAGCAGGTGGCGAAGAACCCGGCGAGCCACACCGGCCGGTTCCTCGCCGAGGTCCTGTGACGGCGGCGACGCCCGCCACCGGCAGCCCCCGTCCGGCCGTCCTGCTGGACCTGGACGGCACCCTCGTGGACCCCGCGGGGGCCATCACCGGGGGCATCGCGGCGACCCTGGCCCGCCACGGGCTGCCCGTGCCGGGACCGGAGCGGCTGCGCGCACTGGTCGGCCCCCCGTTGCGGGAGGGACTGCGGAGCCTGGACGGGGTGACCGAGGACAACCTGCTGGTCCTGATCCGCGAGTACCGCGCCGGCTACCGGGACCACGGGATGGCCGCGAGCGTGGTCTACCCGGGCATCCGCGAGGCGCTGGAGGACCTGGGCCGGGACCACGACCTGGTGGTGGCGACCTCGAAGCCGGTCTCGAGTGCACGCCGGCTGCTGGGCATCCACGGCCTGGACCACCACTTCGTGGCCATCTGCGGCTCCAGCGACGACGAGACCGCGCCCGTCCCGCCCGGGGGCACCAAGGTGCAGGCGATGGCCGAGGCCCTGGCCGCCGTCGGGATGGACGGGGGCGGGAAGCCGCGTGCCGTGATGGTGGGCGACCGGCACTTCGACCTCGACGGTGCCGCGCACCACGGCCTGCCCGGCATCGGGGTGCTGTGGGGCTTCGGCGAGCGGGACGAGCTGACCGCCGCCGGGGCCGAGGCCCTGTGCGACAGCCCGGCGGAACTGCCCGCGCTGTGCCGGTGCCTGCTGGGCGAGCGGGCCATCCAGCACTGAGCACACTATGATGGACCGGTCCGCCGGTCCTCAACGGAACCGGTGCGGACCAGCACGTACCCACGCAGCGAGAGGATGGACATGGCGACCAACGAGGCCGTGCGCTGGGGGTTCCGTGCCGCCCTGAAGGTCTCCTGCCGCCCCACCGTCACCGGGCTCGAGAACGTCCCGCGGACCGGCGGGTTCATCGTGGCCAGCAATCACCTGTCCTTCCTGGACTCGGTGATCCTGCAGGCGCTCATGCCGCGGATGGTCCACTTCTTCGCCAAGTCCGAGTACTTCACGCAGCCGGGCCTCAAGGGCCGGGTGATGAAGGGCTTCTTCGAGTCCGTCGGGTCGATCCCCGTCCAGCGCGACCAGCAGGCCGCCTCCGTGGCCGCGCTCGACCAGCTGGTGGAACTCGTGGAGGCCGGGTCCGGCGTGGGGATCTACCCGGAGGGAACGCGCAGCCGGGACGGGCGGCTCTACAAGGGCCGCACCGGCGTCGGCTGGCTCGCGCTGGCCACCGGCATGCCGGTGGTCCCCGTGGGGTTGCGGGGCACGGACCGGCTCCAGCCGCCGGGCACGAACCGCGTCACCCCGCACCACTTCAGCCTGACCGTGGGCGAACCCCTCCAGTTCGAGCACCTCGGTCGCAAGCACCCGCTGCCGCCGCGCAAGCAGGCCACCGCCCAGGTCATGGAGGCGATCGCCGCGCTCACCGGCCAGGAGCGGGTGGAGCAGTACAACGCCCCGGTCGGCGGGCCCCGGGACTGATGCGGGACTGATGCGCCATGGCTGATCCGGCCAGCTACCGGCCGAGGCCCGGTGAGGTTCCCACCTCCCCGGGGGTGTACCGTTTCCGCGACCCGGACGGCCGGGTCGTCTACGTGGGCAAGGCCAAGAACCTGCGCTCCCGCCTGGCGTCCTACTTCCAGGACCCCGCCGGGCTGCATCCGAAGACCCGCGCCATGGTGTTCACCGCCTCCTCGGTCGAGTGGACGGTCGTCGGCTCGGAGCTGGAGGCCCTGCAGCTCGAGTACACCTGGATCAAGCAGTACACCCCGCGGTTCAACATCATGTACCGGGACGACAAGTCCTATCCGTACCTGGCCGTGACCATGAACGAGAAGTACCCCCGCGTCCAGGTCATGCGCGGGGACCGGCGCAAGGGCGTGAAGTACTTCGGGCCGTTCCACCCCGCCAAGGCGATCCGCGAGACCGTGGACCTGATGCTGCGGGTGTTCCCCGTGCGCACCTGCTCCGCCGGCGTCTTCCGGCGCGCGGAGCTCTCCGGCCGGCCCTGCCTGATGGGCTACATCGACAAGTGCGCCGCGCCCTGCGTGGGCCGCGTCAGTGCCGAGGACCACCGCCAGCTCGCCCAGGACTTCTGCGACTTCATGGCCGGGGACGCCCACCGGTACATCCGCCGGCTCGAGGAGCAGATGAAGGAGGCCGTGGCCGAGCTGCGCTACGAGGACGCCGCCCGGCGTCGGGACGACATCGCCGCGCTGAAGCGGGTCTTCGAGCGCAACGCCGTGGTGCTGTCCGAGTCCACCGAGGCGGACATCTTCGCCTTCGCCGAGGACGAGCTGGAGGCGGCCGTCCAGGTCTTCCACGTGCGCGAGGGCCGGATCCGCGGCCAGCGTGGCTGGGTGGTCGAGAAGGTGGAGGACGTCTCCGGGCCGAAGATGGTCGAGCAGCTGCTCGAGCAGGTCTACGGGTCCCTCGAGGACTCCAGCCGCATCCCGCGTGAGGTGCTGGTCCCCGAGCTGCCGGAGGACGCGGAACAGGTCGCCACGCTGCTGACCGGACTGCGCGGTGCCCAGGTCAGCCTGCGGGTGCCCCGGCGGGGGGACAAGCGCGCCCTGATGGAGACGGTGCAGGAGAACGCCCTGATGGCGCTGCGACTGCACAAGACCCGCCGCTCCGGGGACCTGACCACCCGCTCGGCCGCGCTGCGCGAACTGCAGGAGGCCCTGGAGCTGGACGAACCGCTGCTGCGGATCGAGTGCTACGACATCTCGCACGTGTCCGGCACGAACGTCGTCGGGTCCATGGTGGTCGTCGAGGACGGGCTGCCCAAGAAGTCCGACTACCGCAAGTTCGCCGTCACCGGGGAGGCGGCCCGGGACGACACCGCCGCCATGCACAACGTCCTGACCCGCCGCTTCCGGCACTACCTGGAGGACCAGGAACGCAACGGGTCCTTCACCACCGGTGAGATCCCCGACGCCGGCCCCGACGGACCGGAGGGCGCCGCCCCGGCCGAGGCGGGCGCCCGGCGGTTCGCCTACCCGCCCTCCCTCGTGGTGGTCGACGGCGGCCCCGCCCAGGTGGCCTCCGCCGCACAGGCCCTCGCGGACCTCGGGATCACCGACCTGCCGGTGGTCGGACTGGCCAAGCGCCTCGAGGAGCTGTGGCTGCCGGGGGAGGAATTCCCGGTCGTGTTGCCCCGGGCCTCGCAGGGGCTCTACATGCTGCAGCGGCTGCGCGACGAGTCCCACCGCTTCGCCATCACCTTCCACCGGCAGAAGCGTGCCAAGTCGATGGTCTCCTCAGTCCTGGACGGGATCCCCGGGCTCGGCCCCACCAAGCAGAAGGCGCTGCTCAAGCACTTCGGCTCGGTGAAGCGGATCCGGGCGGCCGGACTGGACGAGCTCCGTCAGGCCCCGGGCATCGGTGCCGCCCTGGCCGCCGCCGTCCACGCCTCCCTGCATCCGGGCCAGGCGGCCGACGGGGCCCCGGGACAGGCGGGGGAGCAGGCCGTGGACCAGGTGGCGGACCAGTACGGGATCAACCTGACCACCGGGGAGATCCTGGACTGACACTGGGTAGGCTGGACGCATGAGCGACGGCCTGATCCCGGTGAAACCGGCCACTTCCGAGGTACTCATCGTCACCGGCATGTCCGGGGCAGGACGCACCACCGCCGCACACGCCCTCGAGGACCACGGCTGGTACGTGGTGGAGAACATCCCCCCGCAGCTGTTCGGCACCCTGACGGACCTCGTGGGCCGCTCGCCCGAGGCCATCCCGCGGATGGCGCTCGTGGTCGACGTCCGGTCCAAGGACCTGTTCACGGACATCCAGGAGGCCCTCGAGCAATTGCGCGCCCAGGGCGTCGACTACCGCGTGCTGTTCCTGGACGCCGCGGACGACCTGCTCGTCCGCCGGTTCGAGTCCGCCCGCCGGCCCCACCCCCTCCAGGGCTCCGGCCGGATCCCGGACGGCATCGCCGCCGAGCGACTGCTGCTGAAGGACCTCAAGGAGCAGGCCGAGATCGTGGTGGACACCACCTCCATGAACGTCCATTCCCTGGCCACCACCATCACGGAGCTGTTCACCGAGTCCGGGCCGATCGTGCTGCGCCTGAACGTGATGAGCTTCGGCTTCAAGTACGGGCTGCCCCAGGACGCCAACTTCGTGGCCGACGTCCGGTTCCTGCCCAACCCGCACTGGGTGCCGGAACTGCGCCCCTTCACCGGCAAGGACGCGGCCGTCTCGGACTTCGTCCTGGGCCAGAACGGGGCGGCGGAGTTCGTGGACCGCTACGTCCAGGCGCTGCTGCCGGTCCTGGAGGGGTACCGCCGGGAGAACAAGCACTACGGCACCTTCGCCGTCGGCTGCACCGGCGGCAAGCACCGTTCCGTCGCCGTCGCCGAGGAGCTGGCCCGCCGGCTCCGCCAGCAGCCACGGGTCACCGTGAACGTGCAGCACCGGGACCTGGGGCGGGAATGAGCACGCACTTCACCGGCCAGTTGCCCCTGGTCCCGGTCTCCCAGTCGATCGCCGGGGGCACGTACGACCCCACCCTGCGCGTCACCGCGCTGGGTGGCGGGCACGGGCTCTCCGCGACGCTGCGGGCCCTGCGCCTGATCGCCGGGGAGATCACGGCCGTGGTCACGGTGGCGGACGACGGCGGGTCCTCCGGGCGCATCCGGCAGGAGATGGACGTGCTGCCCCCCGGTGACCTGAGGATGGCGCTCGCCGCGTTGTGCGACGACACCGACTGGGGCCGGACCTGGCGTGACGTCATGCAGCACCGCTTCCACTCCAAGGAGGGCGTGGACGGCACCCTGGACAACCACGCCCTGGGCAACCTGCTGATCGTGGCCCTGTGGGAGCTCCTCGGCGACCCGGTGAGCGGGCTCCGCTGGGCCGGGGCGCTGCTGGGCGCGCGCGGCCAGGTCCTGCCGATGTCCACCATCCCCCTGACGATCTCCGGTTCGGTCCTCGCCGAGGGCCGCAATGGCGAGCTCATCCGGCGCACCGTCTCCGGCCAGGCCTCGCTCGCCGCCGCCGGCCGGAACACCCGGGTCTCGCAGATCCAGCTCCAGCCGGACGACGCCCCGGCCTGCCGGGAGTCCCTGGAGGCCATCGAGCTCTCCGACTGGGTGGTCCTCGGCCCGGGGTCCTGGTACACCTCGGTCCTGCCGCACCTGCTGCTGCCGGAGCTGCGGGAGGCCCTCGAGGGGACCACCGCCCGCCGGGCCTTGGTGATGAACCTCGCCGTGGACACCGCCGAGACCTCCGGCATGAGCGCCGCCGACCACCTCGAGGCGGTGCACCATCACGCGCCGGACCTGCGGATCGACGTCGTGCTGGCCGATCCCGACGCGGTCCAGGACCGGGCCGGCTTCGAGAAGGCCGCCTCCCGTCTCGGTGCGGCCGTGCAGTTTAGTAAGGTAGGGGCCGGTTCCGGGACGCCGGTGCACGATCCGTTGCGCCTGGCCCTGGCCTTCCAGGAGGCCTTCGCGAGATCCTGACCCCCTGCGCGTACCCACCCGGCCGGTGCCGGGCCACCACGAGTTCAAGTGAAAGATGTGAGGCGACCCATGGCCCTGACTGCTGCGGTGAAAGAGGAGCTGACCCACCACGCGGTCAGGAGTTCCTCTGAGCGCAAGGCCGAGGTGTCGGCGATCCTGCGCTTCGCCGGCGGGCTGCACATCATCTCGGGGCGCATCGTCATCGAGGCCGAACTGGACAACGCGGCGGCGGCCCGGCGCCTGCGGACCGCGATCGCCGAGGTCTACGGGCACGGCAGCGAGATCATCGTGGTCTCCGGCGGCAACCTGCGCAAGGGCAACCGCTACGTGATCCGGGTGGTGCGCGACGGCGAGTCCCTGGCCCGGCAGACCGGCCTGCTGGACGTGCGGGGTCGCCCCGTGCGCGGTCTGCCGCCGGCCATCGTCAACGGCTCCGTCGCCGATTCCGAGGCCGTGTGGCGCGGGGCCTTCCTCGCCCACGGGTCGCTGACCGAACCGGGCCGGTCCTCCGCCCTGGAGGTCACCTGCCCCGGTCCCGAGGCGGCCCTGGCCCTGGTCGGTGCGGCCCGGCGCCTGGGCATCACCGCCAAGGCCCGGGAGGTGCGCGGCGTGGACCGCGTGGTCATCCGCGACGGGGACGCCATCTCGGCGCTGCTGACCCGGATGGGTGCCCATGACACCGTGCTGGTGTGGGAGGAACGCCGTACCCGCAAGGAGGTCCGGGCCACCGCGAACCGACTGGCCAACTTCGACGACGCCAACCTGCGCCGCTCGGCCCAGGCGGCCGTCGCCGCCGGCGCCCGGGTGGAGCGCGCACTGGAGATCCTCGGCGAGGAGGTCCCGGACCACCTGAAGTACGCCGGACAGCTCCGGGTCCAGCACAAGCAGGCCTCGCTGGACGAACTGGGCCGGCTGGCCGATCCGCCCATGACGAAGGACGCGATCGCCGGGCGCATCCGGCGCCTGCTGGCCATGGCGGACAAGCGCGCCGCGGAGGAGGGCCTGCCCAGCACCGACGCCGCCCTGCACGCCGAGGCGCCGTCCGCCGCGGACGGGGACTAGGCTCCGGCCCCGCTCCCGGAACGCACACGCTCCCGGGGCCGGGTGGCGGCGTACCAGCCGCTGAACAGGAGCACGATCAGGACCACGTCCACGGCGTCCCCGCCGTAGTACATCAGCTGGGCGCCGGCCTCGCCGTCCGTCCGGTCCACCCTGTCCGGCGGCTGCGCGTAGAGCCACTTGGCCAGGACCGAGTGGGCGGCGATGAAGGCGACCAGCACCGCCGAGCGCAGGACCATCGAGGCCCGGTGCGGATCCGGGTCCGGACCCACGAGCGCGGCGGTGAGCAGACAGCCGGCCAGCAGCACGTGGGCGTGCACCAGCGCGTGCACCAGGGGTGAGGCGTGCATCAGGGGGTACAGCGCCGTCGTGTACAGGACCCACAGCCCGCCGGCAGAGAGCACCGCCGCGACCACCGGGTGGGTGATGACCCGCACGAACCGTCGACGCAACAGGCGCGCCAGGGACCGTGCCGCGCGCACGGGCAGCGCCCGCAGGGCCAGGGTCACCGGGGCGGCCAGCACCAGCAGCAGGGGAGCGATCATGCCCAGCAGCAGGTGTGCGCTCATGTGGGCGGTGAAGCCCTCGCGGGCGGCCCGGGCGAGGGGCCCGAGCAGCGCCGCCCCCACGCACCCCAGCCCCGCGTACCAGCACAGGGCCCGCCGGACCGGCCACGGGGAGCGGCCCCGGGACGCCCACAGGCCCAGCGCATAGCCCAGCGCGGCCACCGTCAGCAGCAGCACGACGGCGACGTCGGCCAGGAACCAACCCAGGGCGTCGGCACCTCCGGAACCGCCGGGGGCGGGTCTCCCTCCGTGCCCGTGGTCCATGCGGGCCGCGATCATCCGGCGGCCGGTGCCGGCCGCGTCCACCACAGGATGGCGGACCCGAGGAGCAGGAGCAGCGCGGCCGAGCCGATCCAGGCCAGGTCATACGGCAGCAGGTCCACGTGGTAGCGGATCTGGTGGATCCCGAGCACCTTGTGGTTGATGACCCCGTCGAAGAGCTGGAAGGCCCCGACCCCGGCGATCACGGCCCCCATCCACCGGCGCCAGGGCACGTCGCCGCGCCGGCGCACGTCCGCGAGCAGGAACAGCCCCCAGACCGTGATGAACCACCCGAGGGCGTGGAAGACCCCGTCGGCGGCCAGGGCCACCTCCGGGGTGGAGAGGTCGTAGAAGTGATGCCACTGCAGGCCCAGGTGGAAGACGAACAGGTCGATCATCGACGCCGCGATGCCACAACCGAAGAGGAACCCCGAGGCGACCGCGCGCCGGCCCCCGCGGGCCCCGGACCGCTGCTCCACACCGGGGCCGGCCTCACCACCGGCACCGGTCGTTGCGCTCGACATCGGTCCACCCCCTGGATCGGCATGCTGAGGACCCCTCATTGTCATCATCCCCGCGGCGTCCCTGGCAACGACGCGGGCGCGGCGGGATGCCCCGGGGTTGCCCTCGGCGTGCCGGTGACCGGGCGGGACACCGGCCGGACATTGTGGCTGACAGCGGAATCATTGACCAGACGGGCCCCGCCCATGCATAGGATGAGACAGATGGCTCCTTCTCGGGGCCACGAACCGCGGGGCCTGTCGCACAGGTCCCGGCCACACGTCCACCAAGGAGGAATAATGGCTGAATTCACCCTGCCGGAGCTGGATTACGACTACGCCGCTCTCGAGCCGCACATCTCGGCGAAGATCATGGAGCTGCACCACTCCAAGCACCACGCCACCTACGTCAAGGGCGCCAACACCGCCCTGGAGAAGCTCGCCGCGGCCCGCGAGGCCGGTGACTTCGGCTCCGTGAACCAGTTCTCCAAGGACCTGGCCTTCAACCTCGGTGGCCACACCAACCACTCCATCTTCTGGAAGAACCTCTCCCCGAACGGTGGCGACAGGCCCGAGGGCGAGCTCGCCGCCGCGATCGACGAGTTCTTCGGCTCGTTCGACAAGTTCCAGGCCCACTTCACCGCCGCCGCGCTGGGCATCCAGGGCTCCGGCTGGGCCGTGCTGGCCTACGAGCCGATCGGCGGCAACCTGGTCATCGAGCAGTTCTACGACCAGCAGAACGGCGTGCCGGTCGCCACCATCCCGCTGTTCCAGCTGGACATGTGGGAGCACGCCTTCTACCTGGACTACCAGAACGTCAAGGCCGACTACGTCAAGGCCGTCTGGAACATCGTCAACTGGGCGGACGTCGCCGCCCGCTTCGAGGCCGCCCGCACCGGCGCCCCGAAGCTGATCACCCCCTGATCCGATGAAGTGCCCGGGGCCGGCCGGCCTGTCACAGCCCGGCCGGCCCCGCCCATGCCGTCTCCCCGCAGTCCCTCGTCGTCCACCCTCCCAGCACGACTGAAAGGCATGACCGTGACCAAGATCGCCATCAATGGATTCGGCCGCATCGGCCGGAGCATCCTCCGTGTCCTCGAGCAGGACGGCCATGACCTGGAGCTCGTGGCCGTCAACGACCTCACCGGTGCCGAGGACCTGCTGTACCTGACGAAGTACGACTCCGTCATGGGCCGGTACGGTCACGACATCGACCTCGTGGACGGCAACCTCGTGGCGAACGGCCGGACCATCCGGGTCTTCTCCGAGAAGGACCCGGCCGACCTGCCCTGGGGCGAGCTCGGCGTGGACATCGTCATCGAGTGCACCGGGCACTTCACGAAGGGTGAGCAGGCCCGCAAGCACCTCGAGGCCGGGGCGAGGAAGGTCGTCCTGTCGGCCCCCGGCAAGGGCATCGACGGCACGTTCGTGATGGGCATCAACGACGGGGACTACGACCCCGGGACCATGGACATCGTCTCCAGCGCCTCCTGCACCACCAACTGCCTGGCCCCGATGGTCCAGGTGCTGCACGAGTCCTTCGGGATCATCGACGGCATCATGACCACGGTCCACGCCTACACCGGCGACCAGAACCTGCACGACGCCCCCCACGCCAAGGACCGACGGCGCGCCCGGGCCGCCGCCCAGAACATCGTCCCCACGTCCACCGGCGCGGCCAAGGCCATCGGCGAGGTGATCCCCGAGCTGAAGGGCAAGCTGGACGGCTTCGCCCTGCGCGTGCCGGTCATCACCGGATCGGCCACGGACCTGACCGTCGAGCTGGAACGGGAGGCCTCCGTGGACGAGGTCAACGCCGCCTTCCGGGCCGCCGCCGAGTCCGGTCCGCTCTCAGGCGGACGCCTGGTCTACTCCGAGGACCCGATCACCTCGACCGACATCATCGGCGCCCCGGCGGCCTGCACCTTCGACGCGCCGCTGACCAAGTCGATCGGCAAGACGGTGAAGATCCTCGGCTGGTATGACAATGAGTGGGGTTACACCTCCCAGCTCGTGGACCTGACCTCCCTGGTCGCGTCCAGGCTCTGACCACGCCATCGCACCGCATCGAGCCGCAATTCCTTCAGAGAGGCACTTTCGCATGACCGCCAAGACCCTTGACGACCTGCTGCAGGAGGGCGTCGCCGGACGTCACGTCCTGGTCCGCTCGGACCTGAACGTCCCGCTGGACGACGGGACGGTGACCGACGACGGCCGCATCCGCGCCTCGCTGCCGGTCATCACCGCGCTGGCCGACGCCGGCGCCCGGGTGATCGTCATGGCCCACCTGGGCCGTCCCCAGGGCCAGGCGGACCCGAAGTACTCCCTGCGGCCGGCCGCCGACCGGATGGCGGAGCTGTCCGGTCGCGACGTGCGCCTGGCCGACGACGTCACCGGGGACTCGGCCCGTGAGCAGGCGGCCGCGATGTCCGACGGGGACATCCTGCTGCTCGAGAACGTCCGCTTCGACCCGCGGGAGACCTCCAAGGCCGACGCCGACCGCGAGACACTGGCGGCCGAGATGGCGGCCCTCACGGGGGAGCACGGCGCCTACGTGGACGATGCCTTCGGCGCCGTGCACCGCCGGCACGCCTCGGTCTACGACATCGCCGGGCGGCTGCCGTCCTACCAGGGCGCCCTGGTGGCCCGGGAACTGGACGTGCTGTCCCGCCTCACGGGAGACCCCGACCGCCCGTACGTGGTGGTGCTCGGGGGGTCCAAGGTCTCGGACAAGCTCGCCGTGATCGACAACCTCATGGAGCGTGCCGACACCCTGCTGATCGGCGGCGGCATGCTCTTCACCTTCCTCAAGGCGCAGGGCCACGAGGTGGGCGCCTCGCTGCTCGAGGAGGACCAGGTCCCGGTCGTCACCGAGTACCTCCGGCGCGCCCAGGACGGCGGCTGCCGGATCGTGCTCCCCACGGACATCGTGATGGCCTCCGGCTTCGCCGCGGACGCCGACCACGAGGTGCTGCCGGTGAACCGCCTCACCGCGGGCGCACACGGGGAGAAGGCCATCGGCCTGGACATCGGACCCGAGACCCGGGCCGCGTTCGGTGAGGAGATCCGCGGCGCGCACACCGTGTTCTGGAACGGGCCCATGGGCGTGTTCGAGTTCGAGGCCTTCGCCCACGGCACCCGCACGGTGGCCGAGGCACTCACGGAGTCCCAGGGGCTCACGGTCGTCGGCGGCGGGGACTCCGCGGCCGCGGTGCGGACCCTGGGCTTCGAGGACTCCCAGTTCGGCCACATCTCCACCGGGGGCGGCGCCTCCCTCGAGTACCTCGAGGGCAAGACCCTGCCGGGCGTGTCTGCCCTGGAGACCGCCCCGGCGGCCGGCCAGGCAGGTGCCGGGGCATGACCTCCCAGACCAACGGCGTCTATGACCGCACCCCGCTGATCGCGGGGAACTGGAAGATGAACCTGGACCACCTCCAGGCCGTCACCCTCGTCCAGAAGCTGTCCTGGACCCTGGCCGACGCCGACCACGACTTCGAGCGGGTCGAGGTGGCGGTCTTCCCGCCGTTCACCGACCTGCGCAGCGTGCAGACCCTGGTCGCCGGGGACCGGTTGCCGCTGGCCTACGGGGCCCAGGACCTCTCCGCCGAGGACTCCGGTGCGTTCACCGGGGAGATCTCGGGTCAGTTCCTGGACCGTCTCGGCTGCCGTTACGTGCTCGTGGGGCACTCCGAGCGGCGCACCCTGCACGGCGAGGACGACGCGCTGCTGAACCGGAAGCTGCAGGCGGCCCTGCGCCACGGGCTGACCCCGGTGTTCTGCGTCGGCGAGGGCCTGGAGGTCCGCCGGGCCGGCGGGCACGTGGAGCACACCCTGGCCCAGGTGCGGAACGGCCTGTCCGGACTGTCCGCCGAGGCCGTCTCCGGGCTCGTGGTCGCCTACGAGCCGGTGTGGGCCATCGGCACCGGTGAGGTGGCCGGGCCGGCGGACGCCCAGGAGATGTGCGCCGCCCTGCGCGCCGAGCTGGCCGGCCTCTACGACGACGCCACCGCCCGGGGCGTCCGCCTGCTCTACGGCGGCTCGGTGAAGTCCGGGAACGTGGCGGCGATCCTGCGGGAGCGCGACGTGGACGGCGTCCTGGTGGGCGGCGCCAGCCTGGACGAGTCCGAGTTTGCTAGCATTGTCAGGTTCGAGCACCACCTGCTGACCGACTGACCGGCGCACCCCCAATGGAAAGAGTGACGTGGACGTCCTGACCCTCATCCTGCAGATCACCCTGGCGCTCATCAGCGTCCTGCTGGTGCTGCTGATCCTGCTGCACAAGGGCCGTGGCGGTGGCATGTCGGACATGTTCGGCGGGGGCGTGACCTCATCCCTGGGCGCCTCCGGCGTCGCCGAGAAGAACCTGAACCGCCTCACGGTGACGCTCGGCATCACCTGGGGTGCGATCGTCGTGGCCCTGGGCCTGATCATGCGGTTCTCCCAGGACTTCTGAGCCCTTCGGGCACCCGGGACCGCCGGCGAGAGCCGCCGGCGCTGCCCCGCCCGTGCCTCAGCGGGCGGCCGCACCGTCCAGCCACCAGGTGGTGGACATCGCACCCGAGACCACCGATGCCGGCCAGCGGGCCGCGTCGGTGGTCTTGGCGTTCCTGGCCCCACGCACGGCCGTGACGGCCTCCTGCTTGTCCAGACCCGCGACCACGAACCACAGCCGCCGGGCGGTGTTCAGGGCCTCGAGGGTCAGCGAGACGCGCAGCGGCGGCGGCTTGGGGGAGTCCTCCACCCCGATCACCGTCGCGTCCCGGGCCTGCGGGCCCGGCAGGCCGGGGAACAGGCTGGCCACGTGGGCGTCGGGGCCCACACCCAGCATCACCACGTCGAACACGGGCAGCCGCGGGTCCGGACCGGGGTCGGCCTGGGCGTGCCGGGCCAGCTCGGCGGCGTAGCGTGCGGCGGCGGCGTCCGGGCCGGAGCCGTCGGCGGCCGGCACGGGGTGCACGTTGCCGGCCGGCATCCCGTGGCCGTCCACGAGCGTGTCCACCAGCGCCGCCGCGGCCTGGACCTCATTGCGGTCAGGGTCGCCGGCGGCCAGGTGGCGTTCGTCGCCCCACCACAGGTGCACGCGCGACCAGTCCAGCGCCGGTTCCTCCCCGAGCAGGCGGGCCAGGGCGGCGAGGATGCCGGTACCGGTCCCGCCTCCCGTGAGGACCGCCGAGGCGCTGCCCCGGCCGCTGACGGCCTCGGCGAGGACACGGAGCAGTTCCCGGGCGGCGGCCCGGCACAGGGCGTCCCGGTCCCCGTAGACGCGGACGCAGTCCCCGCTGGGATCGGTGGTGATGGTCACGTGGTCATCGTTCACTGGGAAGTACCGCCTTCAGGTCGGTCAGGGGCAGCCCGTGGACCACCACGTCGCCGAACACCTCGTCGGGGTCCAGCCGCCGCAGCTCCTCGGCGAGGCACTCCTGGTCGCTGCGCTTGGGCAGGGAGATGCGCTGGACCGGCCGGCCCTGTTGGTAGAGGGAGGCGACGTCGCCCACGGGGCGGGAGAGCACGATGTCACCGTCGTCCCTGCGGAGCCGGACGGAGCGCATGCCGTGGCCGGCCTTGGAGTGGGCCATCGTCACGGGGACGTTCAGGCGGCGCGTGAGCCAGGCCGCCAGCAGCATGGTGGAGGGGGAGTCCTCGGCCCCGTCCACGGTGACGGAGCGGATCTCCGCCGGATCCAGCCCGTCGAGGATGGCCGCCAGCTGGATGCGCCAGCCCGTCAGCCGGGTCCAGGCGAGGTCGGTGTCCCCGGCCCGGTAGGTCGTCCGCAGGTGCATCAACGCCTCCCGGGCGGAAGCCGCCGTGGCCGTGTCCGTGATCCGGCGGTGCGCGATGCGGCCCAGCGGGGACTCGGCCGGGACCTCCGGTGGCCGGTGCGGCCACCAGACGACGATCGGGGCGTCCGGCAGCAGCAGGGCGCCGATGAGCGACTCCGACTCCACCGCGTTGGATCCGGAACCGCGCAGCACCACGACGTCCGAGGCGCCCGCGTCCCCGCCGACCCGGATCTGGGCGTCCAGGGCGGTCTCCGCCTCGGGGTCGCCGACGGCGATCACGATGATCCGGCAGGGGTGCTCCCGGCTGGCCAGGTTGGCCGCCCGGATCGAGGACTCCACGTGATCGTCGGAGGTGGCGATGATGAGGGTGAGGACGCGTCCCAGGGTGACCACGCCGCCGGCCTGGCGCAGCCGGTTCATCTCCTTGGCCACCCGGGAGGTGGTGGTGTCCTTGACGTCGATGATCATCAGGGCCTCCTCCAGACACGGCCGTCGCGGGCCATCAGCTCATCGGCCGTGACGGGACCCCAGCTGCCCGGGGCGTAGGGCTCGGGCTGTCCGGGCAGCGAGGCCCAGTACTGCTCGAACGGGTCCAGGATGGCCCAGGAGAGCTCCACCTCGGCCTGGCGCGGGAACAGCGGCGGCTCGCCGAGCAGCACGTCCAGGATGAGCCGCTCGTAGGCCTCCGGGCTGTCCTCGGTGAACGCGTGACCGTAGCCGAAGTCCATGGTCACGTCCCGGACCTCCTGCTGGGTGCCGGGCACCTTCGAGGCGAAGCGGATGGTCACGCCCTCGTCCGGCTGGACCCGCACCACGATGGTGTTCTGGCCGAACTCGTCCTCCCGGTGGCCCGGGAAGAGCAGGTTGGGGGCGCGCTTGAACACGACCGCGATCTCCGTGACGCGTCGGCCCAGGCGCTTGCCGGCGCGCAGGTAGAACGGCACCCCGTCCCAGCGCCGGGTCCGGATGCCCAGCCGCAGCGCCGCGTAGGTCTCCGTGGTGGACGCCGGGTTGAAGCCCTCCTCGTCGAGGAAGCCGGTGACCTTCTCCCCGCCCTGCCAGCCGCCGGTGTACTGGCCCCGGGCCGAGGCGGCCCCGAGGTCCGCGGGGACCTCGACGGCGGCCAGCACCTTCTCCTTCTCGGCGCGCAGGTGGTCCGCGTCGAAGGAGATCGGCTCCTCCATCGCGGTCAGGGCGAGCAACTGCAGCAGGTGGTTCTGGATGACGTCCCGCGCCGCTCCGACGCCGTCGTAGTACCCGGCCCGTCCCCCGATGCCGATGTCCTCGGCCATGGTGATCTGGACGTGGTCGACGTGATTGGCATTCCACAGCGGCTCGAACAGCCGGTTCGCGAAGCGCAGCGCGAGGATGTTCTGGACGGTCTCCTTGCCCAGGTAGTGGTCGATCCGGAACACCGCGTCCGGCACGAACACCTGCTCGATGACGTCGTTGAGCTCCCGCGCGCTGGCCAGGTCGTGGCCGAAGGGCTTCTCGATCACCACGCGGCGCCACGGCCGGCCCGTGGACCCGGTGCGCGCCGGGGAGGGCCGGGTGCCGGAGTCGTGGTGCCGTCCGGCCAGGCCGTGGTCGGCGAGCTGCTGGCAGACCTCCTCGAACCAGTCCGGGGGGATGGACAGGTAGAACGCGGTGTTCCCTCCGGTCCCCCGGGAGGACTCCAGGACGGCCAGGGTGTCGCTGAGCCGCTCGTAGGCCGCGGAGTCGTCGAAGGCGCCCGAGATGAACCGGAAGCCGCCGCGCAGCTGGTCCCAGACGGCGTCGTTCCACTCGGTCCGGGCCGAGGCCTGCACGGAGGCGCGCACGTAGTCGGTGAAGGCCGCGTCGTCCCAGTCGCGCCGCCCGTACCCGACCAGGGAGAACCCCGGGGGCAGCAGTCCGCGGTTGGCCAGGTCGTAGATGGCCGGCAGCAGCTTCTTGCGGGCCAGGTCGCCGGTGACGCCGAACAGCACCAGCGCGGAGGGTCCGGCGATCCGGGTCAGTCGCCGGTCACGGGGGTCCCGGAGCGGGTTCCTCGTCCCGCGGTCCTGGGCCGTCTCAGGCACCGCGGAAACCGTTGAGCAGCTGGGCGATGCCCTGACCGCGGTCGGTCAGGTGCACCCGGACCACCGTCAGGCCGTGCTCGCGCAGCACGGTGGCGTCACCGTCCGCCTGCGCGGTGATCAGCTGGCCGAAGGTGAAGGGCCGGCCGGGGATGGCCAGGTCGACGTCGGAGTCCGCCGTGATCTGCAGGAACACGCCCCCGGCCGGTCCGCCCTTGTGGTACTGGCCGGTGGAGTGCAGGAAGCGCGGGCCCCAGCCGAAGGTGACCGGCCGGCCGGACTCCCGGGCCAGGACGGCGCGCAGGGTCTCCAGCTCGGGGTAGCCCAGGCGGTCCAGGTAGGCCTGCACGGCCAGGTAGCCCCCCTCGGGCACCAGGCGGGCGACGGCGCCGAGCACCGAGGCCACGTCCGGGGCTCCCACGACGTCGGCCGGGCCGGTGAGCTCGACGGCACCGATCACGGCGTCGGGCGTGCCCGGCGCGGGCGTGGCGTCCAGCAGGCCGCGGGCGGCGGTCTTGGCGGCCTCGACGTCGGGCTGGTCGAAGGGGTTGATGCCCAGGATCCGGCCGGCGGCCGCCGTCGCGAACATCCACAGGAGCAACTGGGAGCCCAGGGAGCCGAACACCTCCACGGCGTCCTCGGAGCGGGTGGCCGGGTCGGTGCCGACCCGTTCCTCGCGATCGTCCGGGTCGGCGACGAGCCGGACCTGGAGCAGGTCACCGGCGTCCCCGGTGGTCTCGGGATCCCCGGCGTCCACGACGACCGGGAGCAGGCCCGTACCGTCCTTGCCGGTGGACTCGGCGATGAGCTGCTCGGCCCAGTCCGCGAAGCCGACCAGGCCGGACCCCTCGTCCGAGAACACCAGCTTGTCCCGCAGGGGATCCGTGCCGGCCATCGCCGCACCGAGCTGCAGGCCCGGGTTGTCCGGCTCGTCCGTGACGAGCACCTCGAGGGTCTCCTCGGCCTCGTCCAGCAACCGCGCGATGTCCACCCCGGCCAGGCCGGTCGGCACCAGCCCGAAGGCCGTCAGGGCGGAGTAGCGTCCGCCGACGGTCGGGTCCGCCGTGAAGACCCGGCGGTACCCGGCCTCCCGGGCGGACTGCTCGAGCGGGGACCCCGGGTCCGTGACGACGACCACGTGGGCCCTCGGGTCCACGCCGGCGTCGGCGAAGGCCTGCTCGAAGACCCGGCGCTGGGAGTCGGTCTCCACCGTGGACCCCGACTTGGAGGAGACCACCAGGACCGTGTCCTTCACGCCGGCGGCCAGCACGTTGCCCACCATCTCCGGATCGGTGGAGTCCAGGGTCGTCAGCGGCGCGCCCACGGTGGCCGCGATGACCTCCGGGGCCAGGGAGGACCCGCCCATCCCGGCCAGGACCACGCGGGTGATGCCCTCCGCGGCGAGTTCCTCGCGGAGCTGCTCGACCTGGGGCACCAGCGCGCGGGAGTCCTCGAACAGCGTCATCCAGCCCAGTCGCCTCGAGGCCTCGTCCTCGGCGGCCGGACCCCACAGGGTGGCGTCGCGCTCGGACAGGCGGCTGGCGAAGCGGTCCTGCACCAGGGCGGGCACGTGGCGGTCGATGGCCTCGAGTGCGGCGCCGGTGGCCTGCAGTCCGAGCGAGCTCATGGGGGATTCTCCTTGGTGTCGTTGCCTGGTGGGAGGGGCGGTGCCCGGCTAGCGCGCCGCGGCGTCCTGGGCCGAGGCCTCGCGGAGCGCCGTGCCCACGGTCTCGAGCAGTTCGTTCCAGCTGGTGACGAACTTCTCCAGGCCCTCCTCCTCCAGCACGGACACCACGTCGTTGTAGTCCACGCCGGCGTGGCCGATGGCGTCCAGCACGCGGTCCGAGTCCTCGCCGGAACCGGTCACCGTGTCGCCGGTGACCTCACCGTGGTCGGCGAGGGCCGCCAGGGTCTTCTCCGGCATGGTGTTCACGGTTCCGGGTGCCACCAGCCCGGTGACGTACAGGGTGTCCGGCAGCGCCGGGTCCTTGGTGCCGGTGGAGGCCCACAGGGGTCGCTGCGGCCGGGCGCCCGCCGCCTCCAGGACGCGCCAGCGCTCGGTGTCCAGGGTCTCCGTGAAGATCCGGTGGGCCAGCCGCGCGTTGGCCAGGCCGGCCTGGCCGGTGAGTTCCTCCACGCCCTCGGTGCCGGACTCGCGCAACCGCCGGTCGACCTCGGTGTCCACGCGGGAGACGAAGAAGCTGGCCACCGAGTGCAGGGTGGACAGGTCCCTGCCCGCCGCGTGGGCCTGCTCCAGCCCGAGCAGCCAGGCGTTGAGGACCTCCCGGTAGCGGGTGAGCGAGAAGATCAGGGTCACGTTGACGCTGATGCCCTCGGCGAGGGTGGCCGTGATCGCCGGCAGTCCCTCCTCGGTGGCGGGGATCTTCACCAGGACGTTGGGCCGGGCCACGGCGGCGGCCAACTCCTTGGCCTCGGCGACCGTGCTCTCCGCGTTCCGGGCGGACCGGGGGTCCACCTCGATGGAGACCCGCCCGTCCACCCCGTCGGTGACCGCGTGGACCGGGGCGAGGATGTCACAGGCCTGCTGGACGTCCCGCGTGGTCAGCTCGAAGACCGCGCGGTCCACGTCCGCCCCCTCGGCCGCCAGCTGGGCCAGCTGCTCGGCGTACGGTCCGCCGTTCTTCAGCGCGCTGGCGAAGATCGACGGGTTGGTGGTCACCCCGGTGACGTTCCGGGTGTCGATCAGCTCCTGCAGGTTGCCGGTGACGATCCGCTCCCGGGAGAGGTCGTCGAGCCAGATGGAGACGCCGGCATCGGCCAGTGCTCGCGTGTTCGGGTTCTGTTCGGTCATCGCGTGGGCTCCCGTGTCCTTCGGGTCGGTGTGCTCGGGTCGGTGTGCTGAGGGGGTCAGTCGGCCAGCAGGGTGCGTGCCGCGGCCGCCACGGCCCCGGCCGTGATCTCGAACTCGCGGTACAGCGTCTGGTAGTCGGCCGAGGCGCCGAAGTGCTCCAGGGAGACCTGGGCACCGCGGGCACCGGTGTACTTCGCCCAGCCCTGGGCGATTCCGGCCTCGACGGAGACGCGGACGGCCCCGTTGTCCGGCAGGACCTGGGCGCGGTAGGACTCGTCCTGGGCGTCGAACCACTCCAGGCAGGGTGCGGAGACCACGCGCGTGGGGATGCCCTCGGACTGCAGTGCCTGGCGGGCCTCCACGGCCAGCTGCACCTCGGAACCGGTGCCGAGGAGGATCACCTGGGGCTCCACGTCCTGGCCCGAGGCGTCGGTGGCCTCCAGCAGGACGTAGGCGCCCCGCGCGGTGCCCTCGGCGCCCGCGAAGCCCTGCTCACCGCGGGGGAACACGGGCAGGTTCTGGCGGGACAGCACGATCCCGGCCGGCCCGTCGGTGCGTTCCAGGATGGTCCGCCAGGCCCAGGACACCTCATTGGCATCGCCGGGCCGCACGACGGACAGGCCCGGGATGGCCCGAAGGCTGGCCAGCTGCTCCACGGGCTGGTGCGTGGGACCGTCCTCGCCGAGCCCGATCGAGTCGTGGGTCCACACGTAGATCGCGGGGGTGCCCATCAGGGCCCCGATGCGGATGGCGGGCCGCTGGTAGTCGGAGAAGATCAGGAACGTCCCCGAGTAGGCCCGCAGCAGCGAGCCCAGGGAGATGCCGTTGACGATCGCCCCGGCGGCGTGCTCCCGCACCCCGAAGTGCAGGGTCCGTCCGTAGGGCCCGCCCGACCACGTGCTGGTCTGGCGGGACGTGGGGATGAACGACTCGGCCCCGTCCATCGTGGTGTTGTTGGAACCGGCCAGGTCCGCCGACCCGCCCCAGAGCTCGGGCATGACCGGGCCCAGGGCGGAGAGCACCGTGCCGGAGGCCGCCCGGGTGGCCAGGCCCTTGGCCTGCCCGGAGAAGGTCGGGTCGAAGTCCGCCGTGAAGGTCGGGAAGGCCTCGACGAAGCCTGCGGGCAGCTCGCCGGCGGAGAGCCGGTCATACAGTGCGGCGCGTTCCGGGTGGGCCTCGCGCCAGGCGCGGTAGGACGCCTCCCAGTCGCTCCGGAAGGCCGCGGAGCGGTCCCGGACGCCGCGCGCATGGGCCAGGACGTCGTCCTCGACCGCGAAGGACTGCTCCGGATCGAAACCGAGCACCTCCTTGAGCGCCTTCAGCTCCTCGCCACCGAGCTTGGAACCGTGGACGGCACCGGTGTCCTGCTTGCCGGGCGAGGGCCAGCCGATGACCGTGCGCAGGTTGATCAGCGAGGGGCGGCCGGTCTCGGCCTTGGCCGCGGCGATCGCCTCGTACAGCGCCCGGGTGTCCTCCACGTAGTCACCCGTGGCCAGCCAGTCCACGGTCTGGACGTGCCAGCCATAGGCCTCGTACCGCGCGGAGACGTCCTCGCTGAACGCGACGTCGGTGTCGTCCTCGATGGAGATCTTGTTGTCGTCGTAGATCACCACGAGGTTGCCGAGCTCCTGGTGGCCGGCCAGCGAGGAGGCCTCCGAGGTGACGCCCTCCTGCATGTCACCGTCCGAGGCGATGACGAAGACGTGGTGGTCGAAGGGGCTCGTCCCGGCCGGGGCGTCCGGGTCGAGCAGCCCGCGCAGCCGGCGCTGGGCGTAGGCGAAGCCCACCGAGGAGGCCAGGCCCTGGCCCAGTGGGCCGGTGGTGATCTCCACGCCGTCGGTGTGGCCGTACTCGGGGTGCCCGGGCGTCCTGGACCCCCAGGTGCGCAGGGACTGCAGGTCCTCCAGCTCGAGCCCGGCGCCGGCGGCGAACAGCTGCAGGTACAGGGTGAGCGAGGTGTGCCCGGCCGAGAGGATGAACCGGTCACGGCCGGCCCAGGTGGCGTCCGCCGGGTCATGGTGCATGACGTTCTGGAACAGCTGCCAGGCCACCGGGGCGAGGGAGATCGCGGTGCCGGGGTGTCCGTTGCCGACCTTCTCCACGGCGTCGGCGGCCAGGACGCGGAGCGTGTCCACGGCCTTCCGGTCCAGGTCCGAGTAGGTGTACTCACGGGCGGGTGCCTGACGCTGCAGGGGGGACGTCCCCCGGGTCGCGGTTCCGGTGGGCTGTGCCGGGACTGAAGTCACGAAAGCTGCTCCTGACGGGATGATTCTGCGGCCGGTACCGACCTCGGGCCAGCTTATCCCGAATGAGCCCCTGGGAAACCGGTGGCGACGGGGTCGCGCCGCGGAGAACCGCCCCCGCCCGTGTCAGGTGGGTCACTGCGACCCACGGGAACGTCACCCGGGTCTGACGGCGTCGGCGCGACGGGTACACTGGAGGGGGTGTTCCCCGGGTCGGCCGTCCGATGTCAGGGCGGGCAATGGACCTCTTGCGTGAACACCGTCCCCGTCCTCCTGCACCGTGAGAAGTAGATGCCCAGCACCCTTGATGCCCAGTCCGCCGGGACGCAGACGTCGTCCGGCGTCCGTTCCGAGACCCGGAAGCTGGGGTTCGGCCGGAAGGCCGCCGCCTACGTGGCGCTGACCAAGCCGCGCGTCATGGAGCTGCTGCTGGTCACCACGCTGCCGACCATGATCTTCGCCCAGCGCGGTTTCCCGGATGTGCTGACCATGGTCGCCACGATGGTCGGCGGGGCGCTGGCCGCCGGTTCCTCCGCCGCGTTCAACTGCTACATCGACCGTGACATCGACAAGATCATGAAGCGGACCGAGAACCGTCCCCTCGTCACGGGCGAGCTCACCCCGCGCGAGGCGCTCGTCTTCTCCTGGGTGATCGGCGTGGTGTCGATCCTCATCCTGGCCCTGGGGACCAACCTGCTGGCCGCCGCCCTCGGGGTCGCCGCGATCTTCTTCTACGTGGTCGTCTACAGCCTCGTCCTCAAGCGGCGCACCGAGCAGAACATCGTCTGGGGCGGGATCGCGGGGTGCTTCCCGGTGCTCATCGCCTGGGCCGCGGTGCGCGGGACCATCGAGTGGCCCGCCATCGTGCTGTTCCTGATCATCTTCCTGTGGACCCCGCCGCACTACTGGCCGCTGTCCCTGAAGTACAAGAAGGACTACCAGGACGCGGAGGTCCCCATGCTCGGTGCCGTGGCCTCGGCCCGCGTGGTGTCCAGCCAGGTCGTGCTCTACGCCTGGGCCACGGTCGCCTGCTCCCTGCTGCTGGTCCCGCTGGGCTGGGCCGGCATCGTCTACACGGCGGTCGCCCTGGTCACCGGCGGCTGGTTCATCTACGAGTGCCACGTGCTCTACGGGCAGTCGCAGAAGCCGGACTACAACGACAAGAAGGCCATGAAGGTCTTCCACCTGTCCATCACGTACCTCACGCTGGTCTTCGTGGCCCTCGCGGTGGACCCCTTCGTGGGCGAACCGCTCATGACCGTTCCGGGCGCCCCGGCCTGACCCGCGGGCTGCCCCGCTCGGGAGTGGACGGCGGCCACCGGCGGTGGCGACGGCCGTCCTGGACGTTCAGAGGGGTCGCTCCAGGATGAAGTCCTGTTCGGTGCGGCGTCCCATCCGGAAGGTGCGGACGCCGGAGCGTGAGTACCCGCTCCTGGCGTAGAACCGCTGGGCCCGGGCGTTCTCCTGGTTGACGCCGAGCCAGATCCCGGCGGCGCCGCTCCGGCGGGCCGCCTGCAGGGCGTCGGCACAGTTGGCGCCACCGTCAACCGCGGCGAGATT